>NZ_JAQFPJ010000007.1:0-225500 GCF_027712065.1 Bacillus cereus group sp. BcHK124 | reverse complement strand
CATCAGCTGTAAATTTAGCCATAGAAAAACTGCACCTCCAATTGTTAGACTGTGTCTAACAATTGGGGTGCAGTTCATAAATTCCTTACTCTTTTTTGCTTCTATAGTGTGAATCATTGACTGTCTTTCGTATTTAATTGTCGTTCTTTTTTAATTCTTATAGATCTTAGTAAGATCCCAATTCCAAGAAATATAATAGTAGCAACGACTCCGCTAATAGGGTTTAACCAAAGATCACTACTGTTAGTAAGTGCAATGATCCCTGTTATTGTAACTAAAACAGTAGGAACGGCATCTTCAATTGCATGCATGATAACGCATGGCCATACTGACTTTGTAAGTCTATATATTTCAACATACATAATAGACCAAGAAACCATAAGTATGCAACCGGATAAAAGCATATTTAACCTTGAAATAGATTCGAAATATTCATTTGGTAAAAAAACTAAATAATAAGTGGCATGCCAAAGAGCCCAAACTAAACCAGAAATAATATAAATAAACCAATCGTTTAACTTTAGTTCAATGAGCTTAGGAGTTAAATAACCGCGCCATGAAAACTCTTCAAAAATATTTTTAATAAAGTTACCAATAGTAGACATGAATATAAGTGACAATAACGAATATATTTCAAAACTAGTTATGTTTGCTACTCCAAAAATAAGTGCTAAACTTATCGTTATTACTGTAACGAACGGGTAAATTAGTATCGCAACGAAGTACCATTTAAAGTTTGCCTTCAAATTTAGTTTTATACCAAAATCATTCCAATCTCGGCTAATAACTCTAAGGAAAATACATGAGAGGAAAGGTAATATTAACCACAGCCCCATGCCTAAAGAGTTTCCTTCAGGCTGATCTGTTAGAAAAGAGTCTAGAATTACGCCAATCCAGCCACTTGCCAATACAATGAACACAAAAATAAGTAAATGTAACTTAAGGGGTTTTCTTTTGGTAGCAGTCATTTTGAATAGACTCCTTTACTTTTATTTTTGTTTTTGTGATTTTAGTTATTTTATAAATGAAATAATAGATATCTAGAAAAGAAGCTGGAGAGTATGTAAGGGGAACTTAGTTAGATAGTATAAAGTCCTTTTAATCAATAGAAAATAGCAGCTTTTGTATAAATCACTTTATTATATGTGTAGTTGTATGGTTTAGATGTTATATATTCTTATAATGTAAAAATATCATTTGAATTTCAATATTAGAAAGGTGAAAAGTAAGTTTTTTCAGAAAAAATAAATTAAGTCCTTGACTTTATAAATGGATTTTTAATACAATTATATTTCGACTGAAAATTTAGAACGGACAGGAGGGAATCATCATATGAACAACATTTTTGAAGAAGAGTTACAAAGAATGAAAGATACATTACGTACGATGGATGATCAATTAGAACAGCTCGAAAACATTCCGGTTTATTATGGCGATGATTTTAAAGAACAAATTCTTGAAAGTATGAGGGAGTCTAATAGACAAAATTTACGTATTGGTGTACAAGAGCCGTACTTTGGAAGATTAGATTTTCGAGAGGATGGTAAGGAAGATGTTATGCCGATTTACATCGGTAAAGTAGGTGTTTCAGATAAAGATACGATGAAACCAATTGTAATTGATTGGCGGGCACCTGTCGCAAGTATGTTTTATTCATTTACCGGCGGTGATGAATTAGCGTTTTATCAATCACCAGACGGATTAGTAGAAGGTGATGTTTATTTAAAGCGAAACATCTCTATTCGAAAAAGAGAATTAGAACGTGTTGTTGATACATATGTGAAAGGAAATGAAGATGTCTCGCATGCCGATGATTTTCTTCTATATCGATTAGGTGAGAATAAAGATAATAAACTAAAAGATATTGTTTCGACGATACAATCGGAGCAAAATGATATTATTCGTGCGGAAAGAAACTTACCACTACTTATTCAAGGGGTTGCAGGAAGCGGTAAAACAACGATCGCTTTACATCGTCTTGCTTTTTTAATTTATGAATATCGTGAGCAATTAGAAGCGGAGAGAATGATTGTTTTTGCTCCGAATAGTCTGTTTTTAGATTATATTTCGAGTGTACTTCCTGAATTAGGTGTCGGGAATATTAGTCAAACAACATTTCCAGACTGGGCATTACGTACGTTAGATGATTCGGTGAAACTGAAGCAGACGGAAGAAAAATTGAAAGAAGCATTTTCTATTAATCGTGATGAAAGAAAGATTATGCTTGGTAAATTGAAAGGTACGCTAGAATTTAAGTCCTTTATTGAAGAGCAAATGGTTCAATTTGAAAAAGAACTAGTGCCAACAAGTAATTTTGAGGCATGGGATAAAGCTGTTATTCCAGTGGAAGATATAAAAAAATGGATGCAAGTTGAGTATAAACATTATCCATTAAAGAAAAGAAGAGAACGTTTAGTTGGCCGAATGAAGCGCTGGATTGAAATTGAACTAAAAAAGTATGGGGAAACAAACGAGAAGAAATTATTAAAAAAAGAAGCGACAAAGAGATTGAACAACTATCTGAAGTTTTGGCCGAAAATGAGCTCGCTTTCAATATATAGTTCAATATTGAAAAGCAAAGAAATACTCGAAGTATTACCCGAGGAACTTGTGAAAGAAACGGAGAAGAGTTGTCGTAAAAAAGAAGTGTATGTAGAAGATTTACCCGCTTTAATTTACATACATCATCGCATAACAGGTATTGAAATCGGGCAGAAATTTCATCACGTCGTTATTGATGAAGCGCAAGATTTCTCACCATTTCAAGTTTATGTATTAAAAGAAATTACACTAGGTAACTCTTTCACTATATTAGGTGATTTATCTCAAGCAATTTATGATTATCAAGGGATTGAAGATTGGAGTGCTTTTAAGGAAGTATTCCAAGAAACAGGTTATTATGAACTGACGAGAAGTTATCGCTCTACAAAAGAAATTATAGAATTTGCGAACGGAATAATTAAAAATGCAGAGATTCCAGTAGGGCTTGCAATGCCAGTTTTCCGTAGTGGTGAAGAAGTGAAAATAATTCATACAGAAGAACAGTTTACTGAAATTGTAAAGACATTAAAACATCTACAAAGTGAAGATGTGAAAACAATTGCGGTAATAGGAAGAACAGACGGTGAGTGCCGCGATATATATGAGAAATTAACAAATGCAGGATTGGCTGTAAACTTCATTGAAGCAGATCAAAGTAAATATGAAGGTGGTATTTCAGTAGTACCTGTATACTTAGCGAAAGGGTTAGAATTTGATGCTGTTCTACTCATTGATGTCGATGCAGAACATTATAAAAATACGAAACATGATGCAAAGTTATTATATGTTGGATGTACAAGGTCGCTTCATGATTTATGGATTTTCCATAGCGGGGAAGCATCTCCGTTAATTAAGAAATAAAAATTCAAGAGGCTTTTCTAGTAATGAATAGGAAAGCCTCTTAGTTTATCACGCTTTAATGGGCAGTAAGACCCCCACCTCAAAATGCAGCGAAAGCAAAGAAGTTAGGTGGGGCGCGGGCTGCCCATTAAAGCCCGATTGGTGAGGGCTGATTAAAGTTTCACTTTATAAATATATAGGAGACATGATAATGATTACAAAAGTAATAACAAAGAGAAATTGGGAAATCGCAAAGATAAATGGAGAGATTAATGAAGTTTCACTAAAAGAAGAGGGATTTATTCATTGTTCATTTTTAGAACAAGCTTTAAACGTTGCGGAAAAATATTTCATTCATGAAGAAGATGTTTTATTACTGACAATTGATCCATCCTTAGTGAAAGCAGAAATAAAATATGAACTTGCTTCTAACGGCCAAGAATATCCGCATGTTTACGGAGCAATTAATATAGATGCAATTATAGATGTTGTTCCATTTCCTAAGGAAAAAGGGGAATTTATATTACCAGAGTAAGCATTTTGAAAGGAAGAAAATCATGATAAGGGACGCAACGGAAAAAGATGTAACATACATTTTAGATATTTATAATGATGCCATACTAAATACCACAGCTGTATATGCATATAAACCTGTAACCTTTAAAAATAGAATAGATTGGTATGAACAGAAAAAGGCTGATGGTTATCCGATTTTTGTATACGAACTAGATAATAAAGTAGTAGGATTTGCAACATTCGGTCCGTTTAGAGCTTGGCCCGCCTATAAATATTCAATTGAACATTCTATATACGTTAATAAGGAATATAGAAATAGAGGAATTGGGACATCTTTAATGAAAGAACTGATAGCCATTGCACGGGAAAGAGAGTATATGACTTTAATTGCTGGAATTGATGCGGAAAATGAGAGAAGTATTACTTTACATGAAAACTATGGATTTGTTCATGCAGGGACGATTAAAAAGGCTGGTTATAAGTTTAATAAATGGCTAGATTTAGCTTTTTATCAATTGGAGCTTAATGGTCCTAAAAATCCTTTAGAAGAATAGAGATTTTTCGTAAACATGTATCTTTTAGGTAGCAAGGAGCAATTCATGCTACCTTTTTCCTTTTGTAATATCCGATTTAATCTACTAAAAAGGGTTTATACATTCTATATTGAATTATTAAAGGTGATAAAACGATATGAAATGAGGAATAAAAATGGAAACTGTCATTCAAAAAATGAAAGAGATACAATCTGATCATGTTGGAATAGCTATTTATTCTACAAAAAGCAATCGTTAGGAATATTCAACGAATTCCCGTTTCTTTATGTTATTGGGGGAAAAGATTTACCTAATCGACGTGAAAATAAAGAGGTAGATGAAGCTTTTGCAGTAGCTTTGAAGTACATATACAAAGAATATAGTGAAAGTATGCTAGGAGTGAGTAATTGAAAAGAAACTTAAAGACATCAACAATCATTATTTTAATTGTAACGATTATTGCTCTTGAAGTGGGTATCGCACTATACGATCACAATTTGTCATTAGATACTATTTATTTTGCAGCGATCCTCATTTGTATTGTATTACTTTTTGGTACACGTGTTTCTGAGAAGAAAGAGAGACGAAGAAAAACAGCTCTTTTATTTTGGCCATCTATTTTACTATCTATCGCTTCTTTTGCAGTTATAAGTTATATAAGAGTAGGCTATGTTTCTGTGCCAGGGATAATTGGTTTTTCATGCTTTATTACTTATGGTGGATTCGTATGTATTAGTATTTTAAAAAGGAAAAGTAAAAATAAAAATAAAAATAAAAGGTAACTTACTAAGTTGAAAGGAAGAAATATATGAAACATATAGAGAATGGTACTCGCGCTGAAGGAGAATACATAAAAAATAAGGTCATTCAATATAACATGTCTATTTTAACAGATGAAGCAAAACAGCCGATGGAACAAGTAAGTTTTGTTCTGAAAGATGAGGCTGGGAAAATCTTTGGCGGGGTAACAGGAACGATGTATTTTTATCATCTCCATATAGATTTTTTATGGGTTGATGATTCAGTTCGTCATGATGGTTATGGTAGTCAACTATTACATAAAATTGAAGACATTGCGAAGGAAAAAGGTTGTAGATTAATATTATTAGATTCATTTAGTTTTCAAGCGCCAGAGTTTTATAAAAAGCATGGTTACCGAGAATATGGTGTTGTTGAAGATCATCCTAAAGGGCATAGTCAACACTTTTTAGAGAAGAGGTTATAGGCATCAGGATGAGTGGCAATCATATAATCGATAGTTTGGAATCCTAATCCTTTTAAATAATTTGCTACTACTTTACCTTTTCCGTTGTTACCACCATCAATAAGGATTGTTTCGCCACTTGGAGATTTAATAAAAGTAGCATCACCTTGTCCTACATCAATATAATGAACTTCTAACTCTCCTTTAGGCTTAGGAAGAGCAGGACGGAAATTCGGTTCTAATACACGAGCTAAAAATGCAGCGAATTGCTCACGAGTTACTTTTACCTCTGGACCAAATGTACCATCAGGCAATCCAGCGGTAATATTATTTTGTGCTAAAATTTTGACATAATTGTAACCCCAGTGATTAGATGGAACATCAGGGAAATTGATGTCTGCACCTGTAGGTTTCAAATTAAAAGTTTTAACTAAAACTACTGCCATTTCTTACAAGTAATTCAAAGTTTAATAGGTAAATATTTTATTAGTTGTTTTGTATTTCCATAAATTTGTTAATTTGAAATGATCTAACTTAATAGAGGAGATAGGAAAGGTATTAGAGAATTGTTTATATTGCAATTGTAAAATCCATATTATAAATTTATAAAATCATTTATAATAATTTATATTATGTTAAATGTGAGAAAGAAAATGTATACGTATAAATTACAAGATGAGAAACCAATCTGTTCAGAAAAATTAAAGAGGCTTTACGATTCTGTCGGTTGGTGGCCAGAAAGAAAAGAAATCGATATTCAAAAAATGTTAAAAAACAGTATAGTAATTGGGGTATGGAAAGAAAATGAGTTAATTGGTTTTGCTAGAGTTGTTTCAGACGGTGTTTTTCGAGCGTACTTAGAAGATGTTGTTGTGCATGAGAGTGTAAGAAATAAAGGTATTGGTGAGAAGATGCTTACAATGTTGCTTGAAGAGATATCTCATATCGATATTGTAAGCCTATTTTGTGGAGAGAAACTTATAAAGTTTTATGGTCAACAGCAACTTCAAGCGACGAACCAAATTGTGATGCATCGTAATCAAATAGTGAAAGAAATATGAGGTGCGAATTAGAATGAAGGTAACAAGAGCATATTGTTTATCGAAAAGAAAAGCGACAGAAGATTCTCCTGATGGTTGGAATGCAACATGTATGAGACTTAATAATAAAATCTTTGCGATATTGAACTATGAAGAAGGCGAAAAAGCGGCAATAACATTAAAATGTGATCCAGAACTTGCGCTAAGATTAAGAGAAGAGTATCCAGAAACAATTATTCCAGGGTACCATATGAATAAAAGACATTGGAATACAGTGTATATACATAAAGATGTGGAACAGGTGCAAATTAATAAGATGATTGATTGGTCGTATGATTTAGTTCTGCAGTCATTTTCAAAGAAAAAGCAGCAAGAGTTATTAGATTAATATGTATAAGGGGTGGGTGTGTTGAAAGACACGATTAAAGATACATATGATAAATTAGCGAGTACATATAAAGAAAATCTAGATGTCGCAAATCCATATAACAGCTATTATGAAAGACCAGCGATGATGGAGATGATTCCAAAGAGATTAGAAGGGAAGAGTGTGCTAGATGCTGGGTGTGCAGCTGGATGGTATACTTCTCAATTTGTAGAAAGTGGAGCAAATGTTACTGCAATTGACGTAAGTTCTGAAATGGTAAAAGCTGCAAAGGAAAGTATGGGTGATAAGGCAACGTTTCTTTGTCATGATTTGCAAGAAATATTACCGTTTGAAGATCATACTTTTGATGTAATTGTAAGTTCGTTAACCCTTCATTATTTAGAAAATTGGAATCAAGTATTTCAGGAGTTTCGTCGCGTACTGAAGCCAGGTGGAGAATTTATATACTCCGTTCATCATCCTTTTATGGATTTTACAAAGTTTACTTGTAAAAATTATTTCGAAAAACAATTATTATTAGATACTTGGGTTAAACCAAACATTACAATTGAAGTTGAATTTTTTAGAAGGTCACTTCAAGACATTATTAATGAAACAACAAATTATTTTGTGTTAGAAAAAATGGTTGAACCGAGGCCCGTTGAAAAGATGAAAGAAGTAAATGAAAAATCTTATCATTATTTAAATACAAATCCACATTTTCTTATTGTTAAAGCAGTTAATAAATAGCTAGTAAAATGATTATATTTTACTAGCTATTTTGCAGTTTTAAATGATGAAATAGGAGTTTTGAAATGAATACGAAACGAAATAGATTACTATACGCAATGTTTACTATTCTTGTTATTATTTTAGGGCTTAGTTCAAGAAAGTTTGCTTTTGCGCTGCCGGCTCTATTAAATGATTATTTAGGTGATGCTTTATGGGCGTTAATGATTTTCATTGGATTTGGATTTTTATTTCCTAAAATAGAAACGAAGAAATTGGCTTTTATTAGTTTAATGTTTTGCTACGGGATTGAAGTGAGCCAATTGTATCATGCTGAATGGATAGATAGTATTCGTGCAACGACTTTAGGTGGACTTGTGTTAGGTTACGGATTTTTGTGGAGTGATTTGGTGGCTTATACAATTGGTGTTGGGGTAGGATTTCTTTTTGAGTTTATATTAACGAAGAATAAGCGATTTTAAATGGGGGTATTTATTATGGGGGATATATTGGAAATTGTGAATTTTTGGTTTGAAGATAAAGATGTCACAGCCATTGAAATAAAAGCAAACGTAACAAAGATTCATTGTAATAATAAATCCTATATTTTAAAGGAAAAGGGATCGATAAAACAGCTATTAGTTGAAATACATGTATTAGAACAGCTTGAGGAAAAAGGGGTTAAAGTACAAAAATTAGTGAAAACGAGTAATAGTAAAAAGTATGTATTTTATAAAGAGAAGTATTATTGTTTGTACGAATATATTGCTGGAAGTGTACTTGAAATAAAAGATACAGAAAATCTGAAGGAGCTAGGAAGTACAATTGGAGAAGGAATAGCTAATTTACATCAAGCACTTAATTCGGTGAATAATAATGAGTTAGTAAAAAGAGATTTGTATACATTGGTATACGAATGGGCGTTATCTAATTTACAAAAGAATGAGCATGTTGATCAGGATGTAGTTCAAAAAATGAATCAAATACATTCAGATTTTAAGGAAAAGGTCCACCCATTACGAAAACAAATCATTCATCGCGATATGCACTTATCGAATGTGATTTTCAAAGATAATGAATTTCAAGGATTTATAGATTTTGAGCTTTTAGAAAGGAATGTTAGAGTATTTGATTTATGTTATTGCTGTACAAGTATTTTGAGTGAGTTACATAGTGATGAGGAATTAAGAGGGAAGTGGCAACATATCATTAGCAAAATCTTTGAAGGATATAATAAGCAAAGTATTTTAACGAGAGAAGAACTACAAGCCATTTGGTACGTTATGCTTTCAATTCAAGTTATCTTTATTACTTATTTTGTTCAGTTACCAGATTTACTAAAGTTAAATGAAGAGATGTTTTTCTGGATTTTTGCTAATAAAGAAACTATTGAAGAATTAATAGAAAGTAGTGTACAAATATGAAAAAAATAATATTAATAGGTTCTGGTGGTTCGGGGAAATCTACATTAGCAAGGCAGTTAGGAAATAAATTAAATATTAAAGTACATCATCTTGATGCGTTATTTTGGAAACCGAATTGGGAAGGGGTACCGAAAGAGGAGCAAAGAACGGTTCAAAATGAATTAGTTAAAGAAGATGAGTGGATTATTGATGGGAATTATGGTGGGACAATGGATATAAGAATGAACGCAGCTGATACAATTATTTTTCTTGATATTCATAGAACAATATGTGCTTATCGTGCTTTTAAAAGAGTTATACAATATCGGAATAAAACAAGACCGGATATGGGCGCGGGATGTAAGGAAAGATTTGATTTGCAATTTTTTAAATGGATATGGGAATATCCTAAGACGAAGCGACCTACAATTTTAAAGAAGTTAAATCAATTGAGTAAGGATAAAGATGTTATTATTTTAAAATCTACAAATGAAGTAAGACTATTTTTAGAGAAGTACAATGCTATAAATGGTTAGATTATAAAAAGAAATAACCTGGGGGTATAGAATTGGATAGATTTATTAGGCTAGTTGATTCTAATATGGTGAAAATTCCAGCAGGAAAAGTAGAATTAAGAGATGATCGAATAAAGAAAGAATGGAAAGTCCAAGTTAATTCGTTTCTTCTTGCAAAGTATGTTGTAACGATGGAATTGTATGATGCGATTACGAATCGTACATCAAATTTATCCAAAGATAAAAACAAACCAGTTGTAAATATCTCATGGAATGATGCCATTATGTTTTGTAATCTACTTTCAAAAAAAGCGGGGTTAAAAGAATATTATTCTATTAATGACGGTGGTCAAATTGTTAGTTGTAATTTAGATTCAAATGGGTACCGATTACCTTCAGAAGCAGAGTGGCAATATGCGTGTAAAGCAGGAACTAATGGATACATATACGGTGAACTGAAAAAGATTGCTTGGTATAATGAAAATTCAAACGGACAAATTCAAGACATCGGTAAAAAAGAACCAAATGCATGGGGACTGTATGATATGTTAGGGAACGTTTGGGAATGGTGCTATGATTTGTATGATGAAAAGGTGTATGGATCATATCGGATTTTTCGAGGTGGTAGTTGGGCTGAGGCAGCTAGAGGTTGCGGTGCGACTTGTCGTCGACGTAGCCATCCTACATTTTATATAGATGACCTTGGGTTTAGGCTCGCTAGGTCCATTTAGAAGAATAATAAGACCTGGGAGCATGGGAAATACCTGTAATCCTAATGACAAAATAGAAAAGATTTAAATTAAGGAGTGTTTAAAGTGGCACGTGTTTTATTCATTAATACTGGATCAGAAGGACATATAAATCCAACGTTGCAAGTTGTAGAAGAATTAGTTTCGCGCGGAGAAGAGGTAGTTTATTTTTCAATAGAAGCTTTCAGAGAACGTATTGAAAAAACAGGGGCTATTGTAAGAACAATTGACGACCAAAGGTTTATAAAAGCATTTCTTTCCGGTGGCCGAAATTATTTGCAGGAAAGAATAAATGGCCTTCTACATACAGCAGATGTTATTATACCAAGTGTTCTTGAACAAATTGAAGGAGAATATTTTGATTATATGATTCATGATTCGATGTTTGGCTGTGGCCGTATAATTGCTCAAATTTTAAAGCTTCCAGCAATAAATTCCTGTACATCTTTTGCACAAGATGAAAAATCATTTAAACAAATGTTAGATCACTTGTCTAAAAGTATCCCAGTGAAAGTTCAGGAGAGGATACATAATGATTTTGAAAGATTAACTAAGGAGGTTGCGGAAAAGTATAGTGTTGAAATAAACTCACCATATGAAGTTTTCTGTAATCCAGCGTCACTTACTATTGTATATACAATAAAAGAGTTCCAGCCTTTTGGAGATATGTTTAATGAAAAATTTAAATTTGTAGGTCCATCCGTCCCTGCACAAGTGAAAAATGAAGACTTTGATTTTACTTCAATTGAAGAAAAAAGCCCGATTTACATTTCGCTAGGCACTGTTTTTAATGAAGCGCTTGATTTTTATAAACTTTGTATGAAGGCGTTCGAGAATAGCGAGCATACTATTGTGATGTCTATTGGTAATAAAACGAACATAAGTGATTTAGGTGAAATTCCTAAAAACTTCATTGTGAAAAACTATGTACCACAAACGAAACTACTTGCATATACAAAGTTGTTTATTACACATGGTGGAATGAACAGTACACATGAAGGGCTATATAACGGGATTCCACTCATTGTAATTCCGCAAAGTGCAGATCAGCCAGTAATCGCAAAGCAAGTAGAGAATCTAGGAGTTGGGATTAAGTTATCTATGAAAGAATTAACTGTAGAACAACTACGTGAAAGTGTAGAACTTGTATTAAATAATCCATCATATAAAGAAGCTGCATTGCATTTGAAGGAGTCTTTCCGTAAATCTGGTGGCTATAAGGAAGCTACTAATGAGATTTTTACATTTATAGGTCAGTAATAAATGGAATATTATACATTAGAAGAGTGTCTATATGAAATGATATAGACACTTTTCTGTTATATGAAGCGGAGAATCAATTGTTTTGAAAGATTAAATATCTTGTTTTATAAATTCTAGCCATAGTTTTACATGTTAGTAATGCTTTCACAGTTTCTGCACAACTTCTGCACATACTTTGTTAATTTTTATGTCATGATATATTCGTTAAGTGAAATATTTCACATAAAAAGAAATATATTTTCACTGCGGTGTATGTATAAGTAACATATACATCGTTACAAGATTGTCTCTTGTTATTCTTTTACATCGAAGCCCACATTACACTACGAATTATAACAAGAAGGGGACAGGAACATGAAGAATCAATTTTTAAAACAACTACAAAACATGAAAATGAACAAAAAAAGTCTAGGAGCTGTTGCATTAACAGCTGGAATTATTGGCACGACACTTATTCCTCAAAACGCATACGCGCACGGTTTTGTTGAAAAGCCTGGCAGCCGATCTGCTTTATGTAGTCCAACCTATGATGCACTGAATGTAAATTGCGGAAGTGTTATGTATGAACCGCAAAGCTTAGAAGCACCAAAAGGATTCCCACAAGGTGGCCCAGTTGATGGACAAATCGCTTCTGCAGGTGGTAAGTTTGGTGGTATTTTAGATCAACAAACAGCCGATCGTTGGTTTAAAAATACAATTACAGGCGGGGAAAATACATTTACGTGGAAATATACAGCGCCTCACTTAACGAGCAAATGGCATTACTATATTACAAAAAAAGGATGGAATCCAAATAAAGCGCTCACAAGAGCAGATTTTGAACCAATTGGAACTGTACAACATGATGGGTCTGCAGCCTCAAATCATTTAACTCACAAAATCAATGTACCTACTGATCGTAGTGGATATCATGTGATTTTAGCAGTATGGGATGTAGCCGATACAGCAAATGCATTCTATAATGTTATTGATGTTAATCTCATCAATGACGTAAAACCAGATACAGAGGCTCCAAGTATTCCAAATGGAATTAAGGCCCAAAAAGTAACAGAGAATAGTATAGAACTAGCTTGGAACAATTCTACGGATAATGTAGGGGTAAAAGGATATCAAATCTTCCGTAACGGAGAGATGATTGACACAGTACCGGGCACTCATTATATTGATAAAAAATTACAACCAAGCACGGAATATTCTTATACTGTAAAAGCGATTGACGCGGCTGGAAATGCTTCGAAAGAAAGTGCAAAGCTTACAGTAAAAACGGCAGTTGAGGCTCCCGATACAGAAGCACCAACACAACCAAAAGGATTACATAGTATGGGAACAACATCGTCAAGTGTGGATCTAATGTGGAGTCCTTCTGACGATAACATTGGTGTGGACCATTACGATATTTATAGAGAAGAAGAAGGATCAATGAAAAAGATTGCAACATCTAATACAACTTCTTATATGGATAAAAATTTACTTCCTAATACTACTTATAAATATGTAGTGAAAGCTGTTGATGTAGCTGGAAATGAATCTGTACAGAGTGATATATTCGTAATCACCACAAAAACTGAAAGCGCTTCATATGAAGAGTGGGATGCAAAGAAAGCATATGAAAAGGGAGATAGAGTTCTACACGAGGGAAAAGTATATGAAGCAGTCCAGAGTTATAAAGGAAATGGGGATCCAAACTGGATTTATGCTTTATCATTATGGAAAACAGTGTAAGCTTTACTAAGGTATGAACTAAGAGATAATGGGCTTTGATGCAAAAGGACATCTTGAGAATTCATTTTTCTATTAATAAAAAAGGGTAGTATATGAATACATAATGTAGTTTCATATACTGCCCTTTTTATTATGATAACATTTTCGTCATAAGTATATGCGGAATGCCATCTTCCATAAATATATCAGAAGAAGTTTGATAGTCTAATTTTTTATAAAATCCTTCAGCTTGTGTTTGACCGTGTAGCTTCACTTTTGTAACTTGTTTGCTACGAGCAATTTCTTCTAACGCTTGAATAATTACTTTTCCTAATCCATATTTGCGATAGTCTTTTAAAATACAAATACGTTCTAGTTTACCAGTGCCATCAACAAATCGTATGCGACCTGTACCAACGGGAAGCTCATTATAATAAACTAAAATATGTTTACATGTCTCACCAATTTCATCGAATGTATCGAATTCGTCTTCAAGAGGGACATTTTGTTCTTTTACAAATACTTCTTTTCGAATGTAGAAGGCAGTTTCTAAATCTGTAAGTTCTGTTATGAGTTTGGAGTGCAATTTGTTCAGCCCTTTCTAGTGTAATGTACTTTTATTTTCATAGTATATCATAATGATACGTAGTAAAGAGAAATATAAAAAGCTGACTGTAAGAGTCAGCATCCATTATAATTCCTGTATCCCGTTGTTTGTTCCAATAATCGCCTTACTAGTCATATTAACAAACAATCCGGTTTCAACTACACCAGTAATCATTTTTAAATGATTGTGTAAATTGGCAGGATTCGTTATGTTATGAGGGAATACACAATCAATAATCATGTTATTATTATCGGTTATAAATGTTTCATTATTTTTTAAGCGTAACGTTGTTTGACAACCTAAAGATTGAATTTTACTTTCGGTTTGTTTCCATGAAAAAGGTATGATTTCAACAGGTAATGGAAAAGTACCTAAATGCGTTACAAGTTTTGATTCATCAGCAATAATAAGTAGTTCTTTAGAGGAGGAGGCAACGATTTTTTCACGAAGTAATGCGCCACCGCCTCCTTTTATAAGGTGTAAATTTGAATCAATTTCATCCGCTCCATCAATTGTAAGATTAAGACTTTGTATGTCGTTTAATGAAATTAGTGGGATATTTAGCTGCTGTGCCAATGCTTCCGTTTCCTTTGATGTCGGGACGGCTTGAAATGATAGTCCTTCTTTTACACGTTCACCTAATTTTTCTATCGTCCAGTATACGGTAGAACCTGTACCAAGCCCAATCTTCATTCCATCTTTTACGAAAGTTGCAGCATATTCACCAGCGAGTTGTTTTAAATTCATCGATTTACTCCGCCGGGCGTGGTCCAGCATCAAGACCTGAATTTTCAACTGTAAGTACCGGACGAACTACTATATCCTTATGTACACGCATTTGACAAGATAATCGTAAATGATCTTCAATCCCTTTTTCTGTAATCGCATTTTTTTCATTTGCATTCGCTTCACAAAAATCACCTGCTATAATTTCTACTCTACAAGTTGTGCAACGTGCTTTTCCGCCGCAACGATGGAGTATGTTTACACCGTTGTCTTCAATTGCTAATACTAATTTTGTGCCTTCTTGTACATCAAAAGTTCCCGTACCTTCAATTGTTAATTTTGGCAAATTTGTTCCTCCTCACGTAAAATGGTACATAACATATTTATGACCGCGAATTATTGAACATAAACATAATTTTTTTATATGCCCCGTAACTTTTTTATTTGTTGAATCGTTAATTAAGTAAGCGCTGAAAAGGAGTGGTTATTTTGTGCACAAAAGTTACTCATATTTTAAAGAATCATATCGATATGAATCATTCAAATATAAATTTTTTAATTGAGCAATATGGAGAGTTAAAAAGATACTGTACTTTTTTAACGAAAAACAAATGGGATGGGGAAGATCTCGCCCAAGAAACAGTGTGTAGAGTACTTCAAAAATATAGAAATAAAGATATTTGTATGGCACTCGTCTATAAAATAGCAAGAAATCGTTGGTTAGATCAGATGAAATCTAAGTCTGTTCATGAAAAAATAAGAGAACAAATCACTTTTGAAGAGCCACAAGAGAATATTGCAGATTTGCATGAAATGGTAGGGAAAGTATTATCTTCATTAAATGTACAGCAATCCACGATTTTATTATTAAAGGATGTTTTTCAATATAGTATCGCTGATATTGCTAAAGTATGTTCCGTATCGGAAGGGGCAGTAAAAGCTTCTTTGTTTCGGAGTAGAAATAGGTTGAAAACTGTAAGTGAAGAAGGGATTGAGATAGTTGAATTCACAGATGATATGGAAGTTGTAGTGACGTCTATTCGAGAGGAGAGACCGGAATTATTAACGAAACTGCTTCCGACAATAGATTTTACTAAGTTACCATCTAAACAGCCAGTCTTATTATTTAATGTGAAACAATCCTCTTCCTACAGTTGTATGCTTTGCGCGGCATAAAAATTATTGGAGGGATTTAAAATGAATGCAATTCCATATGTAGTAGAACAAACAAAATTAGGAGAACGTTCCTATGATATATATTCAAGGTTATTGAAAGACCGCATTATTATAATCGGTTCAGAGATTAATGATCAGGTTGCGAGCAGTGTAGTAGCGCAATTATTATTTTTAGAAGCGGAAGATGCGGAGAAAGATATATTTCTGTATATTAATAGTCCTGGTGGCTCAACGACAGCGGGATTTGCAATATTAGATACAATGAATCTTATTAAACCGGATGTGCAAACGCTTTGTATGGGCTTAGCTGCATCATTTGGTGCCCTTTTACTATTAGCTGGTGCAAAAGGAAAAAGATTCGCGCTTCCTAATAGTGAAATCATGATTCATCAGCCACTTGGCGGTGTAAAAGGGCAAGCAACAGAAATCGAAATTACAGCAAAAAGAATATTGAAATTAAAGCATGACATTAATAAGATTATTGCTGATAGAACAGGACAGCCAATCGAAAAAATAGCACATGATACGGAAAGAGATTATTTTATGACAGCAGAGGAAGCTAAAGAATATGGGATTGTTGATGGGGTCGTTGAGAAAAAATAACATAAACCAGGCTAGAGAATATGCTCATTCTCTAGCCTGGTTTTTTAATCTTTAATCCATTCATCAACTAACGTTTGGTTCTTTTTAATCCATTTTCGCGCCGCTTCTTCGGGATCTTTCGTTTTATTTAACTCGACCATTAATGTACCGAGCTGTTCATCGTTCATTTTCCATTTGTCAAAGTATTTTATGATATCTGGATGATCTTTTTCGAAACCTTTACGAACAGAGTAATAAATGTCATCTTTTTCACCATATACTTTCTTAGGGTCTTTTAAATATTTTAAATCAAATTCTGAAAAGCCCCAATGCGGATTCCAAAGCGTAACAGCGATTGGTTTCTTTTTCGTATATGCTTTCTTTAGTTCACTCATCATCGCCGCTTCAGAAGATTGGACAAGTTTTAGTTTAATATCATATTCCTTCATCGCCTTATTTGTTAAATTCATTAGGCTGCTGCCAGGTTCAATTCCGACAATTTTATTATCTAGTTCATCTTTATGTGCATTTAGATCTTCAATGCTGTTTATGTTTTTCACATAAGAAGGGACAACTAAACCTAGTCCGGTTCCTTCATACCATTTTGATTTTAAGACAATATCATCTTTATAACGATCATTTAGTGGTTTATCCGTAACGGGTAGCCATACTTCTAAATTAGCATCAACATCACCGCGAGCAACACCAGTCCAAATTGCCGCTTTTTCTAAATACATAAGCTCAACTTTGTAGCCTTTTTGTTCTAATAGAACTTTCCACATGTTTGCTGTTGCAATGTTTTCTTTCCAACTTGTTACACCTAGTTTAATTTTTCCTTTCGAATTTGCATTTGTTGCATTACATGAAGAGAAAATCATAGTAATAAATAATGCAAGGCATATGAGCCATATTTTCTTTCTCATTAAAAACCTCCTAAGAAACGTTTGCTTTTTAAATAAATGTATAAGTAAGCATTCTTATTATGAACGGAAAAGAGAATTTTAAAGAAATCTTATAAATGTTATTTTTATGTAATATTTCTTTGCAAAATCGCAACACTATGTGAATAGATGGGTAGAAAAGGAGTAGTGACATGGATAATACAAAGGTACGTGTTGAAAACGTAACAAAAGTATTTGGGAAACACCCGCAAAGAGCGCTTACCTTATTAAAAGAAGGAAAAAGTAAATCGGAAATTTTGAAAGAGACAGGAATGAACGTTGGCGTAAAAAAGGCGACGTTCGAAGTATATACGGGAGAAATTTTCGTTATTATGGGATTGTCTGGTAGCGGGAAATCGACGTTAGTTCGTATGTTAAACCAACTGATTAGACCAACAGCGGGGCATATATACATAGATGGAGAAGATATCGCAACGATGGGCAAAGAAGAGTTGCGAAGAGTGAGAAGAACGAAAATGAGTATGGTGTTTCAGAAATTCGCTCTATTCCCTCATCGTACCGTTTTGCAAAATGTTGCATATGGGTTGGAAATACAAGGAGTTCCAGTAGAGGAACGAGAGAGAAAAGCGTTAGAGTCCTTGAAGTTAGTTGGATTAGACCATCATAAAGATAATTATCCAAGTCAACTGAGTGGTGGTATGCAACAGCGTGTCGGCATTGCGAGAGCGCTTACGAATGATCCGGATGTTTTACTTATGGATGAGTCATTTAGTGCATTAGATCCACTGATTCGAAAAGAAATGCAAGATGAACTGTTAGAATTACAAGATAAAATGGAAAAAACAATTATTTTTATTACGCATGATTTAGATGAAGCCCTTCGAATTGGTGATCGAATTGCGTTAATGAAAGATGGAGAAGTTGTCCAAATTGGAACGCCAGAAGAAATTATGATGAGTCCTGCGAATGAATTTGTAGAGAAATTCGTGGCGGATGTGAATTTAGGAAAAGTAATAACGGCGGAATCTATATTAAAACGACCAGAGACGTTATTAATTGACCGTGGACCACGTGTAGCACTTCAAATTATGAGGAATGCCGGTGTTTCTACAGTGTATGTTGTTAACAAAAAATATGAATTTTTAGGTATATTAACGGCAGATGATGCGAGTAAAGCAGTACAAAAGCAATGGCCGATTGCTGATTTATTACTTACTGATATCCCGCACGTGTATTTAGATACTTTACTGGAAGAAACGTATGCGAAAATGGCGGAGATGAAATATCCGTTACCAGTAATTGATGAGAAGAAAAGATTAAGAGGAATTATTAAACGTGAAAGTGTCATTCAAGCTCTTGCAGGTAATATTGAGGAAGAGGTGAAAGACGATGAATAATATACCACGTATTCCTTTAGGGGAATGGGTCGATTCATTTGTTGCAAGTTTATATGAGCACTTTGAAGGCTTATTCCGAGGATTCTCTTATATTATCGGCGGATTCGTTGATTTACTCACTAATTTTTTAACAATAATACCGGCTATATTGATGATTATTATTTTGTGTTTCCTCATTTGGTACACAACGAGAAAAGTATCTTTAGTTATTTTTACACTGATCGGGTTATTATTTATTTTAAATATTAACTACTGGGCACAAACGATGCAAACATTAGCTCTTGTACTTACATCTGTTATTATTTCAATCATTGTAGGTATACCAATTGGTATTTTAGCTTCGCAAAATGAACGGTTTTCAAAATTTTTAAAACCGACATTAGATTTTATGCAAACAATGCCGGCTTTCGTATATCTTATTCCCGCGATTACATTTTTTGGAGTAGGTGTAGTACCTGGGATTATTGCATCAGTAATCTTTGCAATGCCACCGACAATTCGTTTTACTGACTTAGGAATTAGACAAGTTCCAGAAGATTTAATAGAAGCAGCGAATGCGTTTGGCTCTACCGCATCACAAAAATTATTTAAAGTACAATTACCACTCGCAACTGGAACGATCATGGCTGGTGTGAACCAAAGTATTATGCTCTCTTTATCAATGGTAGTAACAGCATCGCTTGTAGGAGCTCCAGGTCTTGGAGTTGATGTATACCGTTCTGTAACACAAGTTAATATCGGAATGGGATTTGAAGCCGGACTAGCTATTGTTGTCATTGCGATTATATTAGACCGCATTACACAAGGATTTCATCAAAAAAGAAGATAACAAGAAAACACACTTTATTATACAAAGTGTGTTTTTTTGTTTGAATAGATTATATTCGAACGATAACAGAACCGTCAGCTGACGCAAAAACTTGTTTTTTTATTTCATTGATTTAATTCTTCAATGAATAACGATATGTTTGTTTAATAGCGACTTTAAAATCTCTTCTTAAGTAGAGGATTATGTGGTGGAAAAGTATAAGTAATAAAGTACATTTTTTGGAAATTATTAAGTGAAATAGCGAATATATTAGTAGACAGTGAAGTCATGTAAATAGATATTATTTTGGAAGAAATTATGAGAGGAGATGCTATTTTGTCTAAAAAGAAAAAAAGCAATGATGCCTTGGCAATAGGCGTCGGTATAGGGGTTGTAATCGGTGTAGTCCAAGGTTATTTTACAAATAATTTAGTAATCGGAATTGTGATTGGGATTGTAATTGGAGTTGTGGTTTTGAAGAAAAAATGAGGTGTAAATTCAATTCAAAATTGTTGCGTTAAAAGAATGAATTTTCGGAATATAAATCCTGTTTTTCCTTTTTTTATGATATTATATATAAAAAGGATGGTGATGGATATGCCAACAAATAATCAAGAAGAACAAAATTGCTTCATTTGTGAAAAACATAAAGGAAATATTACAGTTCCAGGTGGAGCTATTTACGAAGATGAACTCGTTTACGTTGGACATGTCCACTGGGATAGCGAAGAAACGTATCTTGGTTATGTAATGATAGATATAAAAAGACATGTACCTGGCCTTGCTGAACTAACAGATGAAGAAGCAAAAAGGTTCGGACTTATATCAAGTAGAGTAAGTAAAGCACTAAAAGAAAGTGAAGGTGCAGAACATATTTACACTTTTGTTTCAGGGAATGGTGTACCACATATGCATATGCACATCATACCGCGTTATGCAAATACACCAAAAGAGTTTTGGTCACCGACTGAAGTAGCGAAATGGAACGGTGAGCCTTATGGTGATACAGAAAAAATCAAAAAACTATGCGAAAGAATACGAAAGTATATGGTGAGTGAATATGCATACAACAAATAATAGACAATATTCATGGGTTGGAAGTAGAGAAATGTGCTTAGACGAAATTTCGATAAAGCAATATGGTGAAATCGTAATTGGTAAATACGGCGGGAATATAAGTGCCGGAGCAAAAAAGAATGAAGATGGTGCGTTAGTTTGGTCAAATGGTGATTGGGAATTTGCAGCTATACTAGATGGACATAATAGTGCAGAAAGTGTTGATTTAGTAGTAAATACAATTCAAAAAGAATATGAAAATATAAAAGAAATGATGGCTGCATCGATTGATAAAGTATTTCGATCTATTGAAAATCATATTCTTACTATCTTTCAATCTTCTTCATTTAAGGAAAAGTGCCAAAGAATTAAAGGTGAAACAGCTTGCTTACTATGTGTAAGAAAAGAAAATTATATATGGTGGCTATCTATTGGAGACTGTTTAGTTTATGTATTTCATGAAGAGTTACATAAGTTAGGACAATATGCATTAAACCAACGTCATTTTTACGAATGGATTGGAAATGTAAACACATTTGATTTACCTATTCCTTGCTATTCATCAGGGATTCGTGAATTACGTAATGGAAAGAATCGAATTGTAATGGTGACAGATGGAGTATTAGAATGCGGGGAACGTCGGTATGAAACTCCTGTAAATCTGTATAGTGATATGAATAGAAATAATATAAAACTTGAAGAAAGTGTTCATCATGTATTAGAGCACGTTCATCATCAATTCGGACGCGATAGTGCGACAATTGTTAGTTGGGACATTGATAATAAAGGAAAGGCTACTTATCCGAGTGATCAGCCAGAGAAAATAAAAGTAAGAAAATAAAAGTAAGAAAATAAAAGTAAGAAAATAAAAGGAGAGAGTTTTCTGTCAATTACCAAAATAACTCTATTAATTTTATGGGTACTATGTATATTCGTTTTTGAAAAAATAGCAAGAAAAAGATTAAACATCCCGAAACAAAAGGGATGGGATAATCAATATGTGAATAAAACACATAAATGGGGGAATAGAATTATTATTTTCTCTTATATAGTTGTTATTGCGCTAAGTGCTTTTTTTCCAAACCGTATATTTATGGGGTATGTACCTCTTTTGTTTTTTATCACGTTATATGGATTTCAATCACATATGGAGTGGAAATATGATAAGGAATCGCGCGAGTTCTTGATTTCATTATTTGTAGTTACAGCGCTAATAATAACTGGATTAATTATATATTTCTTTCTTTAATAAATTTTCAATTAAATATTTAAAGGAGGAAAATAATGAATAGATCTGTATTACGTGTAGAAGTCATTATTTATAATGGAAATAACTCAAAAGTGCTCGTTCAATGCGATGAAAATGAATCATTTTATCGTTTTCCAGGAGGCTCTATTGAATTTGGTGAAACAGCAAAAGAAGCGATAATAAGAGAATTAATGGAAGAATACGATTTGAAGATTGATGTTCAAGAGCTAGCTGTTGTAAATGAGCATATTTTCGAGTGGAACAACGAAAAAGGACATCATTGTACATTGATACATTGGGGAGTTGTTAAAGAGAGGGTTACAAATGAAATAAGACATAAAGAATATGAAGATATTATTTTAATATGGAAGGGCATAGAGGAATTAAAGGAGAAACCAACATATCCTGAAGGAATTGTAAGTTATTTAGAAGAGAATAACCGTAATATAGTCCACTTTATTACTAAAGATAAATAAGGTAATAGGAGGGGGAGCAATGGGTATTTCTACAATTTTGCTTATTATTATTATTGGACTTGGTATAGGTGGTTACTTTATAGAACAGTTTTTAAGAAGAAAATTAAATATGGAGAAAAGAGGCTTTTTTGGATATAAGCATGTGAATAGTTTGCATGTGAAATTGGAAATAGGATTGTTCTTTATTTATTTCGTAAGTAGTATCATTTATGTTAATAGTAATGAAAATGCAAATGTAGGATATGCCCTTTTCATTTTTTTTGGAACATTATGGACGTTAAGGGCATGGATGGAGTGGAAATATGATAGGGAATCGAAGGAATATATTCTTTCGATAATCGGTTTATTGGCATTTATAGTTATGATTTTATTGCTCATTTACTTTGATCCGTTTTCAATTTAAAACAAAAAGAATAAAAAAGGGGGATGGAATAATTTGGGGCTAAATGAGGTAATTGAAAGAATTCAAGAAAAATGTACGGAACAATCAGTTATAATAATAGGTATTGATGGCTGTGGCGGTGCAGGTAAAAGTACGTTAGCTAATAAAATAAAAAGTGATTTTTCAACTGTAACGGTTGTACATATGGATGATTTTTATTTACCATCTGCAAAGATTGTAAATGTACATCCTACGAATAAATCGATTGGTGCAGATTTTGACTGGAAACGTCTTTTACAAGAAGTTCTAGATCCTATTAGTAATGGATTAGAAGGGCGTTATAAGCGTTATGATTGGGAAAAGGATTCTTTAGTTGGATCCCATATTGTTCCTGCCAGTGGTATTGTAATTATTGAAGGTGTATATGCAACACGTCAGGAGCTAGCGGGAATGTATAATTTGAAAATATGGGTGAATTGTCCTCGTGAAACACGTATAAAAAGAGGGATTGCTAGAGACGGGGAAGCTGCGCGCGATATGTGGGAAAACAATTGGATGGTTGCTGAAGATATGTATGTAGAAAGTCATAAGCCACATGAATTTGCAGATGTTATTATTGATGGCACAAATAATGAAATAACTAATAAATAAGAAACCATTTACTACTAAATGGTTTCTTATTTAATTTAAACATTTAATTTTGTTAATACAGATTTAATGAAATTTGTTTTATCCTCTGCATATTGATGTTTATCATTAGGATTAGCTTGTGAAAGTTGAATCTTTAACTGTTCATACTGTATACGAGCAGTTTTATTGTCTATTAAGTAATCTCGAAATTGTAATTGTTCTATTAAATATGTATTCCCTCGCTCATACATATGAATTTGATGAGTTCTTGGCTCACCTTTATTAAAATAATATCGTTCAGGCAATACATTTTCTCTATATTTATAGTTTAGTAGTTCTAACTTTTTAATACAATGTATACCGTCCGTATAATTTTCTAATTCGATTGCTATATCAATAATTGGCTTTGCACTTAAATGTGGAATAGAAGTACTACCAATATGGTGTATCGCTAAAATATGCTCGCCAATTTGTTCCTCAATGAATTGTTTCTCCTTTACAAATTCAATTGCCCATTCTTCAGTCCATGGAACTAAAAACACTTTACCGTAGGGTAAACCTAACATTTAATTAGCACCTCTTTCAAAATGGTTTTTAATAAAGGGAATTACATCTTCTTAAAACTTCTCAAAACAAGGTATTCCCACAATCTCCAAGGAAGAATTTTCTTTGCAAAGATCATAAACTTTACACCTTTTCCAATCGGATATCGTAAATTCGTACGCTTAGATTCAGCAATTTCTACAATTTTATTAGCAACATCTATCGGATTGCCAAATGTATCACTGCCGTTATTAATATGTTTTTGTATTTTATCCATATATTCTTTGTAAGGAGAAGTAGTATCAGATTGGTTTGTAGCTAGTTGTTTACCAACTTCCCATATATTCGTGTTATAAGAGCCAGGTTCCACTAAAGCAACATCTATTCCAAAAGGTTTTACTTCTAAACGAAGGGATTCACTCCATCCTTCTAATGCATGTTTTGAAGAAACGTAAGGAGATAGACCGGGGAATCCAACTTGTCCACTAATGCTACTTATATTAATTATTTTTCCACTTTGTTGTTCTCTCATATATGGTAAAACAAGCTGAGTGATCGATATAGCACCAAAAAGATTCGTTTCAAATTGTTTGCGATATTCCTCTACTGGAATTTCTTCTACAAAGCCACCATTAGCATATCCTGCATTATTAATAAGGAGGTCTACTCTGTTTATTTCTTTTAAAAATAATTGAAAGTTATGTATAGAGTTTTGATCGGTTACATCTAATTGTTGAATTTTAATGTTTTGCTGTAAGCTGAGTTGGGTAGCTATAGATAGTAAGTTCACTTGTTTTTCAAGGTTCCTCATTGTAGCGATAACGAAATAGTCTTTTTTCGCAAGTTCAATTGTTGTTAAAAGACCGAATCCACTTGAAGCCCCGGTTATAACTGCGATTTTTTTATTCATTTTTTGCTCTCTTTCTTTTTCTTTTATCATAACGAGTTATGATAAGAAAATCTATTATTCTTATATTCGTTTTGAGAGCATTACCCGTTAACTCTATATTCTATGTGATTTTTAAAAGAGGAAATTATACGGACTCAGCGTATATAGAGAAGTGAGTATGAATACGTTTATGAAATGAGGGAAGAGAGATGGCCCATGTGAAAGATGTATTAGCAGATCAGTTATTAGCGAATGCGAACGATCCTAGTTGGTATATTCCGTTTTCAGATGCAGTTAAGGGTTTATCTGAGAGGGAAGCTTTCTGGAAACCGAATGAAGAGAGTAACAGTATAGCTGAAATTGTACAACATTTATTGTATTGGAATTCTACGTGGCAAACTAGATATAAAGAATCGAATGTGAATGCTGTGCCTGCTATCGGAGATAATAACAAAAGTTTTATGCTTTCAAATAATCAAACTTTCGATGAATTACGAGAAAAACTACTAGAGAAACTGTTACTATGGCAAAATCTCATAAATGAAGAAAAGGTTGAAAGCGATGTAGTGGGATTTCCTGTTTCTGCAAAGTGGTGGGAAGTGCTAGCCAATGTAACTACTCATAATGCATATCATATCGGTCAAATTATTTACATCCGAAAATTACAGAAGAGTTTTGATGGTGAATAACATAATAATTTTCAAATTAGGTGAACAAAAGTGGACAAAACGAGACTAATGTCTCATTTTGTCCACTTTTTTATTTTCAACATAGAGAGAAAACCTATTAAATCAAGGATTGGAAATTGGCACGGTACTTGCTATATAAAAGATGAACAAGAAAATAGGAGGGCTGAACATGTTAAAAACAACTGAAAGTAAAGGGAATGGAATTACGAAAGAACAAGCTCGCTGGATGTACGAAAAAATGTTAGAGATTCGTAAGTTTGAAGATAAGGTGCATGAATTATTCGCGCAAGGCGTTCTGCCAGGTTTCGTTCATTTATACGCTGGGGAAGAAGCGGTAGCAGTTGGTGTATGTGCTCACTTAACGGATAGTGACAGTATTACAAGTACGCATAGAGGCCATGGGCATTGTATCGCAAAAGGTTGCGATTTAAACGGTATGATGGCTGAACTTTTTGGGAAAGCGACAGGGTTATGTAAAGGTAAAGGCGGCTCCATGCACATTGCTGATTTAGATAAAGGAATGCTTGGTGCAAATGGCATTGTAGGTGGTGGTTTCCCGCTTGCTTGCGGCTCAGCATTAACAGCTAAATATAAAGGAACGAAAGATGTAAGTGTTTGTTTCTTCGGTGACGGAGCAAATAATGAAGGAACATTTCACGAAGGGGTTAATTTAGCGGCGATTTGGAAATTACCAGTTATTTTTATCGCAGAAAATAACGGTTACGGTGAAGCGACAACATTTGAATATGCTTCAAGTTGTGATTCCATTGCAGATCGAGCGAAAGCTTACAATATTCCAGGTGTTCAAGTGGATGGAAAGGACTTGCTTGCGGTGTATAAAGCAGCGGAAGAAGCAGTAGAACGTGCTCGTAATGGCGGTGGTCCAACAATAATTGAATGTATGACATATCGTAATTACGGTCATTTCGAAGGTGAAGCACAAACGTATAAAACTTCAGAAGAAAAAGAAGAACATTTAAATGAAAAAGATGCGATTGTGAATTTCCGTAAGCATTTAATTCATGAAGCTTTATTAACTGAATCTGAGCTTGTAGATATGGAAAAGGCAGTAGATGAAGCGGTTCAAAAATCAATTGAATTTAGTGAAAATAGTCCATATCCAGAGGATGAAGAGTTATTAAAAGATGTATACGTTTCTTACAAATAAGAGGAGGGTGAAAAATAATGACTAGAACAGTAAGTATGTCAACTGCAATTAATGAAGCGATGAAAATCTCAATGCGTCGTGATGAAAACGTAATTTTAATAGGAGAAGACGTTGCAGGTGGTGCACAAGTTGATCACTTGCAAGATGATGAAGCATGGGGCGGTGTTCTTGGTGTTACGAAAGGCCTTGTACAAGAATTTGGCCGAAATCGTATTTTAGATACACCAATTTCAGAAGCGGGTTACATGGGAGCAGCAATGGCAGCTGCGGCAACAGGACTACGTCCGATTGCTGAATTAATGTTTAATGATTTTATCGGTAGTTGTCTTGATCAAGTATTAAACCAAGGTGCAAAGTTCCGCTATATGTTCGGTGGTAAAGCGAAAGTGCCAGTTACAGTACGTACGATGCATGGTGCAGGTTTTAGCGCAGCTGCACAACATTCACAAAGTTTGTATGCGTTATTTACGAGCATTCCAGGTATAAAAGTTGTCGTTCCTTCTACTCCATATGACGCAAAAGGCTTATTATTAGCGGCAATTGAAGATGATGACCCAGTAATCTTCTTTGAAGATAAAACACTTTACAATATGAAAGGTGAGGTGCCGGAAGGGTATTATACAATTCCATTAGGTAAAGCAGATATAAAACGTGAAGGTTCTGATGTAACAATCGTCGCCATTGGAAAACAAGTTCATACAGCACTTGCAGCTGCTGAGCAATTATCGAAAAAAGGACTTGAAGTAGAAGTAATTGATCCACGTTCTTTATCACCACTAGATGAAGATACGATTTTAGCATCAGTTGAAAAAACAAATCGCCTTATTGTTATTGATGAAGCAAATCCAAGATGTAGTATCGCAACGGATATTGCGGCAATTGTAGCGGATAAAGGATTCGATTTGTTAGATGCACCTATTAAACGAATTACAGCACCACATACACCAGTTCCGTTCTCGCCACCACTTGAAAAGTTATATTTACCAACGCCGGAAAAAGTAATTGAAACTGTATCAGAAATGATCGGAGACCAATCTTTATTACATGTGTAATAAAACGATGAGAAGGGAGAGAGAAGCATGGCTGTAGAAGTTGTAATGCCGAAGTTAGGTATGGCGATGAAAGAAGGTGTTATTACGAGCTGGAATATTAAAGCAGGCGATCATGTATCAAAAGGTGAACTAATTGCTAGTATTAATTCGGAAAAAATTGAAACTGAAATAGAAGCACCAGCGGATGGAACTGTTCTTGATATAGCTGTAAGTGAAGATGAGGGAGTTCCACCTGGCACTGTCATTTGCTATATCGGTAAGCTGAACGAAAAAGTAGAAATCAATGAAAGTATAAATGTTGTAGAAGAAAAAGCACCTAATCTAGAGCCTAAAAAGGTCCAACATCCAGAACCATATGCGAAAGAAGTGGCGAAGCAAAGAATCAAAATTTCACCTGTAGCGAAGAAAATTGCAAAGTCTGAAAATCTAGATATCAAAGCATTAGTTGGTACAGGACCTGGCGGAAGGATTACAAAAGTAGACGTATTAAAAGTGATTGAAGAAAGAGTAACAATTCCAGAAGTACTTGAACAAGAAGAAAGTAAAGCAATTCCTGTTACTGGTATGCGGAAAGCAATCGCAAACCGTATGCATGCAAGTTTACAAAATAGTGCGCAATTAACATTAACGATGAAAGTAGATGTTACAGATTTAGTTGCTTTACATAAAGAAATAGCGGCAGTTGTACAAAAACGATACGATAACAAACTAACTATTACGGATTTCGTTTCTCGTGCTGTTGTATTAGCCCTTGGAGAGCATAAAGAAATGAACAGCGCTTATATGGATGATACAATTCATCAATTTGAACATGTTCATTTAGGCATGGCAGTCGCATTAGAAAAAGGATTAGTCGTTCCAGCTATTCGCTTTGCTAATGATCTATCTTTAGTAGAGTTATCTAAACAAATTAAAAATGTTGCACAAAAAGCAAGAGAAAGTAGTTTAAGTAGTGATGATATGCAAGGGACAACCTTTACAATTAGTAATTTAGGTAGCTTCGGTATTGAATATTTTACGCCAGTATTAAATACACCTGAAACTGGTATTTTAGGTATAGGTGCAATTGAACATGTTCCAGTATATAAAGGGAAGAAAATAAAAAAAGGCAGTATGTTACCTTTAAGTTTAACATTCGATCATCGTGTATTAGATGGTGCACCAGCAGCTGCATTTTTACGCACAATTAAACGTTATTTAGAAGAACCTGTAACAATTCTTTTATAAAGAGAAGGTGAGAGAATGAGTAAACTAGTCGTTATTGGTGGCGGACCTGCTGGCTATGTAGCAGCAATTACCGCGGCTCAAAGTGGAAAAGAAGTCACTCTTATTGATGAAGCTGATCTTGGCGGGACTTGTTTAAATGTTGGGTGCATGCCTACAAAATCATTGTTAGAAAGTGCAGAAGTGCATGACATTGTGAGAAAAGCGAATCATTATGGAATTATGCTTAACGAAGGAAGTATTTCAGTTGATTGGAAGCAAATGCAGGCGAGGAAATCACAAGTTGTAACACAGCTCGTCCAAGGAATTCAATATTTAATGAAGAAAAATAAAATAAAAGTTATACAAGGTAAAGCAAGATTTGAAACGAATCATCGTGTGAGAGTTACACACGGTGATAAAGAAATTGTAGTAGATGGAGAACAGTTCATTATTGCAGCAGGTTCAGAACCGACTGAATTACCTTCTGCTACATTTGATGGGAAATGGATTTTAAATAGTAGCCATGCAATGTCCCTAGAAAATATACCGAAATCATTATTAATTGTTGGTGGTGGTGTAATAGGATGCGAGTTTGCAAGTATTTATAGTCGTCTTGGAACAAAAGTTACGATTGTTGAAATGGCACCGCAATTATTACCTGGTGAAGATGAAGATATCGCACACATTTTAAGAGGGAAACTAGAAAATGATGGCGTAGAAATATTTACAGGAGCAGCTTTAAAAGGATTAAATAATTATAAAAAGCAAGCTTCATTTGAATATGAAGGAAGTACCCAAGTAGTTAATCCAGAATTTGTTCTCGTTTCTGTCGGCCGAAAACCACGTGTACAACAATTAGATTTAGAAAAAGCAGGCATTCAATATTCAAATAAAGGAATTTCTGTGAATGAACATATGCAAACCAATGTATCACATATTTACGCAGCGGGTGATGTGATTGGTGGAATCCAGCTTGCTCACGTTGCTTTCCATGAAGGAACGACAGCAGCATTACATGCGAGTGGAGAAGATGTAAAAGTAAACTATCATGCTGTACCTCGCTGTATTTATACAGCTCCAGAAATTGCTAGTGTCGGTTTAAGTGAAAAATTAGCAAGAGAGCAATATGGTGATATTCTTATCGGAGAGTTTCCTTTTTCAGCAAATGGAAAAGCGCTTATTATTGGAGAACAAACGGGTAAAGTAAAAGTCATTGTGGAACCTAAATATCAAGAAATTGTAGGGATTTCTATTATTGGTCCACGTGCAACCGAACTGATTGGACAAGGAACTGTAATGATTCATACAGAAGTTACTGCTGATATTATGAGAGATTATATTGCAGCACACCCAACTTTATCTGAAGCGATTCATGAAGCGCTATTGCAAGCGATAGGACATGCTGTACACGCTTAAATGGAAGTGTAATAAACCACTATTCTCTAAATGTATGAGAGAATAGTGGTTTGAATTTTTACAGAAGAAATTGAATATCCTATTATTTTTTTACTTCAATCGCTGAAGTAATATCGTTCCAATCAGCAGCTAAATTAGCAGTTTTACCGTACCAATCAGCGTGTTTAAATATAACACCTTTTCCATATCCTTGTGTAGAAGTATGCTCCCAAAGTGTCGTTGAATAACTTGCTGAAGGTGATGCTGTACTTACAGAGGAAATTCTGTCGTTCCAGCTAGATGGCAAGTTTTTAAAGCCGCTGCTCCAGTAAATATATTGGCCACCTTTATCTTTATGTTCATAAAAATCAGTACTACCAGCACCGCTACCTAAAGGATTGATTTTATTTTTAAGTACTTTTTTATCCTTTTCAATATAAGCATCTAATGTTTCGCGGCTAGTAAAACCATAAGCTAGCCAATCTCCATTTTCATTTTGCTCTGGTAATACCATAGTAATTTGGATGTCTTTCTTATCTTGATCACTTAATTTTGTAAGAGAATTAACATTCTGTTCATCCACTTTTAAATAATCAAAAGACTTAATTGTGTTACCTTTTTCTTCAGCACTTGCTACTCCTAGTCCTCCAGTTAATGCAAATCCCACTACTAATGTACCTGCTACTAATTTCTTCAACATATAACCATACCTTTTTGTTTAGATTTTTGTACTAGTAAAATGTATTCTAATTATCAACTATCGTAAATATTCTGGAGTTTTAGAAGTGAAAGGTGGAATATTTACAGTTTTGCATTTTTTCTTTAGAAAAAATAGGTATTAGAATGATATAATAAATAGGTATATCGCTTTTGTTGGATGTTAAAATATTTTAGGAGGGAAGCTGAAGAAGTAACGATTTGTGCAAAAGATGTATTGCTGGAGATAGATTACTAGTAAACTTGATGACTTTACAAACAAAAAAACAGTCGTATTTGACTGTTTTTTATTTAGTTGCTAAATTATCAAGTTTCCAATATGTATCTGTTAACGGCGCGGCTTTGCTATCTATGTATAGATACATATTATTTAAATCTTTTGGTGAAGTTTTCAGTTCAAATACAACGTCAGTAGTTAAAGAGAATTCGTGTGGAACATTTTTATAGTGCTCGTCATATATCGGATGAGCTTCACCTTCATATTTCTGACCAGTTTTTTCATCTTGTATGAAATATTTTATTTCCGAAAGATCAATAGTTTGTCCATCATCTCGAACATTATTAATCATAACACGAGTAGTAATGCGCCATTCTTTGTCTATTTTTTCGAATTTAGCATTTTCAACAGTTGCTCTATAGTATTCATTTTTAACTATTTCCCCATAATGCATTGCATTCTTTTCAAGAGCGCTCTTTTCTTGTTTTGGTGCAGTATTCCCATTACATCCTGCCATTAGTCCTGTAAATAATAATGCTGTACAAGTTACTTTCATTATAGATTTCATAATAATTCCTTTCTGTGTTAAAAAGTGAGGCATAGGAATAATTTTACATTAATAAAAGGATGAATGGAAGTATAATTGTGAAACATGCAAATATGCATTTATTTAGTTGTTAATTTAATGGGATAGAAAAGGGGAGAAAACCTGTATAGAGCTGAATAAAGAAGTATTGAAAATATTGTAAAACAGAAAAAACATGCATATAATTAAAAGATGGATAAATTTTACGAATATTCAATGATAGTGGTGAGAACATGTTTACTGAAGAGCGTAGAGAGAAAATTTTGGAGTTACTTAAGAAAAATGGAAGGGTAATTGCTAAAGATCTTGCGGAAAGTTTTGATATGTCTATTGATTCAATAAGAAGAGATTTGTCTATTATGGAGAAGGATGGCTTATTAAAAAGAACGCACGGAGGTGCAATTGAACTTGCTCGAGTAAGGAATTTAGCTGCTGAGCGATTTGAACGTTATAGTAATGGTTCTGTATATGAAGACGCAATTGCAAAAATCGCAGCTTCTTATATACAAGAAGGAGATTCTGTTTTTATTGGTGGGACTTCTATTCATTATGTCATGTTAAAATATTTACCTGAAACATCATTTACAGTTGTTACAAATTCTATAGAAATTGCTAGTACGTTACGGGAATATAAGAACATTGATACGTACTTAATTGGTGGAAAGGTGAAACCATCAGGAAATATGACAGATACACTTGCCTCAGAATGGATAAGTAGATTCTCTATTGATCTGTATTTCTCTACAGGTGGTGGCATTTCATTGAATGGTATAAGTACTGCAACGCCTGAAGTTGCTTATTTTAGTAAAACAGTAAATAAGATTGCTAGACGAAATATTTGTTTAGTTCCTCACAATAAACTTGGAATAGACTACTTTATAAAAGGAGAATCACTGATTGAAATTGACCTTATAATAACAGATTCAGAGGCTAGTAAAGAAACGATTCAACAATTTGAGAAACAAGGTAAAGAAATTGTAATAGCATCAATAGACTACTTTTAAAAGGAGCTTGAAATGATTATAAAAGGACAAAAATTCCACATAAATGGATTAGTTTATACAATTCGTTCAGCAACTGAAACAGATGCGGAACAGTTATCGGAAATTAGAGTTCAAATCGATGGAGAAACTGAAAACATGGATAGAGAAGCTGGAGAGGGATTTATAGATAAGATAGGTTTTCAAAAAATAATAAAAGCAGATAGTGGCGAGACAAAGAATTTGTTTTTAGTTGCAGAAGTGCACAACCGAATCGTTGGGTTTTCAAGATGCGAAGGGTCAAATTTGAAGAGATTATCTCATAAAGTAGAATTTGGCGTTTGTATTTTAAAAGAGTTTTGGGGATATGGAATAGGTAAGAGTCTATTGCAACAATCTATTCATTGGGCTGATGAAAATGAGATTAAAAAGATATCATTACAAGTATTAGAGACAAACGAAAAAGCCATTCTACTTTATAGAAAATTAGGTTTTGAAGTAGAAGGAATTTTGAAAAATGATAAAAGACTGTCAGATGAAAAGTATTATAATACGGTTGTAATGGGAAGGTGTATTTGAGGTGTTTATAAAAGAGGTGGAAATGTATGTTTTATAGAAGAAAGTACTATATAGTAAAGAATGAATTTACAGAAATATTTAATGAGCATTTTAATAAAACAAACTTACCAAATCAGTTAAAGCATGGTTCCAGGCTAATAGGACGCTGGATGAAAGATAATAAGAATGGTACGACTGAAGTGTTTGCAATATGGGAATATGATAGTTATGAACAATATAAAGAAATAGAATCAAAGATTAGAAATGACGAGAAGCATATTAGAAGAATACATGAATGGTATGAAAAACATGGCGGGAAAAAATATGTTTTTCAGAAGTACATAGTAGAGATGAAAAATGAAGAGTTAGTGTGTACTGTAAAGTGATAGAGATGTGAGGGATAATGGGAATGAAAACAAAATTATATTTTAGTGTAGCATCCACAATTTTATTTGCAATAGCCGTGATTGTTTTCTTTATAAATGGAAATCCACAAAAGTGGTTTTGGTTATGTATTTTCTTTGCTTCCATTATACAAAATATAGTGCTACTAAAAAAGAATAAAGAAGTGCATTAAGATATTCAAATTATTAACATATTTGTGTCGTCTTTCTAGTTTTGTTGAAAACGCTTTTATTCAGTTTTATAATAAAAGTATGTTTTTACAAATCTCCAAAATAATGAATAGGGAGATGATATAATGCTAGCTTCACCGTTTTACTTACATACATGGAAAAAGTTTGTTGATGAAGGTGTCCTTGATTCGAACCGTATAAACGAAAGAATTTCAGAGTCATGGTATCGATGTAAACAAGCAAATGTGAATCCTCATATGAATAAAGGTCAGAAAATTTTGTCTTCTAATATTTTTCAAGACCAAAAGAAAAAGAGTGAAATCTTCCTAGATATAGCAATACCTCAAATACAAAATATGAGAAAAACCATTGATGAACTGCAAATGATGGCATTATTAATCGATCCAGACGGTTACGTTCTATCGTTAAGTGGAAATAAACAAACGTTGCAACGAGCGAAACATATTAATTTCGTTGAAGGTGTGAAATGGACGGAAGCGGCTGTTGGTACAAATGCGATAGGAACAGCGTTAGAAATTGAAGAGGCTATTATGATAAGTGGTACAGAGCATTATTCTGTCGCATCTCATAGCTGGAGCTGTGCGGCCGCTCCTATTCATAATGATGATGGGAAATTAATAGGCGTTCTAGATTTCTCTTGTCCGATTGAGTTTTCGCATCCATATATGCTCGGTATGGTAACTTCGATTGCACATGCGATTGAACGTGAATGTAGTATTCGAGTACATCAAAATGAACTGCAGTTAATCCATCGTTTTTTAGATGTAATTGACAGTGATGAACAAGTAGTAATTTGTAATCATCGCGATGTTATCGTTTCTGCGAGCAAGAGGGTTCGGGAACGAGTATGTAATTGGTCACGAATGAAACTTGAAGATTTAATGCACTATGGATTGAAAACTAAATTAGAAGTTCCAGTATACAGTAATAATAGAATGATTGGGAAATGTATTTATGTAAAGGAAAATAAACAAGGAAATTTATTTTCAACTGTCCCACTTATAAACGGAATTACTTTCCCTGGAGTGATTGGGACGAGCAGTGCATTTCAACATACTTTAGAAGAAATTAAGCTTGTATCTCCAACTGATGCTAGTGTATATGTGTGCGGGGAAACAGGTGTAGGGAAAGAATATGTAGCGAGAGCGATTCATGAAAATAGTCCAAGAAAAAATGGTCCATTTATAGCTGTTAACTGCGGTTCATTACCGAAAGAATTAATGGAAAGTGAATTGTTTGGTTATGCTGAAGGAGCGTTTACAGGTGCACGGCGCCAAGGATATAAAGGGAAATTCGAACAAGCAGATGGAGGAACAATATTTTTAGATGAAATTGGTGAAGTGCCTCCAGAGATGCAAGTCGCATTATTGCGTGTTTTACAAGAACGAACAGTAACCCCAATTGGCAGTTCAAAAGAGGTACCGGTAAATATTCGTATTATTACTGCGACACATAAAGATTTATTGCGATTAGTAGAAGAAGGAAAATTTCGTCAAGATTTATATTATCGGTTACATGTTTATCCGCTTTATGTTCCAACGTTAATAGAAAGAAAAGAGGATATTCCATACTTCATAAAACATTTTTGTGAACAAAAGAATTGGAATGTTGTATTTCCAAAAAGTATTTGTAATCAATTTTATCAGCATACATGGCCCGGAAATATTCGAGAATTATTAAATGTATTAGAACGCATTTACATTTTATCGCAAGGACAGGAAATATGCGAAAAACAAATCTCTTTTTTATTACAAACAATGATGGGAAATCAACATCAACTTGCATTGCAAGCAGAAAATAAAATAGAGAACACATTAAATTTCCGCGAAAGAATACAGCGTGACAGCATGATTGAAGCGCTAGAAAAGACGAACGGAAATGTTTCGTTAGCTGCAAAACTTTTAGATGTACCTCGAAGTACATTTTATAAACGAATGCAAAAATATAAGCTATAAAGTAGATTTTTGTAATCTACTTTTTCTTTGTGGGCTCATGTTCTGTCGGAATATGCGCTTACCGGGGAAATAATAAAATAGTTAGAAATAAATTTCCGAAAGGGGGACTTATGTGAAGTATATTGAAATTGGTATTGGAAATAGGTGGTTCGTTCGAACAGAAACCGAAAATAAAGATGGAACTGAATTTGAGGAAAGAGGAATTATAAAACCTATTTATTTTGAGTCACTGTACGTACGAATGTGGTTTCGGAAAACGTGTTTAATTTTTGATACGAAAGAAGGGTTTAAAAAGGTTAAGAAGAGGAGGATTGATTATAAATTTATAGTTGGAATTGTAAGTAGACTGAATAAAGAAAAGGTGTACTAACATACGTAGTTATATTGACCAGAAAATCCTTTTGACTTATATCAAATTCATGAAAAGCAATTTTTATAAATATAAATTGATAATAAAACCGCTAAGGAAACTTAGCGGTTTCTTTTTAAATGGGAGGGATTTTCGTATGAATAGGATCGTAACGGTTTTACTTGCAATTATTATAATGGGGTATTCCATTTATAGTTGGAATGATACTTCGGAAATGAGTATGCTAATTTTACAAACGCTTTTAGGTTTTATGTTAGTTAGCTTAGGGGTGCAAAATTTAAAAAATAACGAAAAAGAAAATAGAAGTATAGGGATCGCTTTATTACTCGTGGCTTTGTTTTTAATTGTTGTATCTTTAATAAAATATTTTGTATGAATAAGTTTTTAAATTAATAAAAAATTAAAATTCTACTTGTATTTCACTATATAAAATATGACATAATGATTTAGTTAAAATAGAAATGGATAGGGTATTTGAGAGGGGCAGTATAATGAGTTTTGCAATAGAAATAGTAATAAAAGCACCAATGGATGTTGTATGTGACTACATAATAGAAGATGAAAAAATAAAAGAATGGAATACGTTTATAATAGAAAATCGCTATCCTTCAAATATGGATAAAGAGAATCCACGTGTAGGAGATAAATATATTACTGTTCAAAAAGTCGGTAAGAAAATATTCGAGGCTGAAGTAGAAATCCTTGAATACGATGCACCTCATATTATTTCACTTGGCAGTGAAATGAAGCAAGGTTATTCAGCAATGACTTATATGTTAGAAGAAGATGAGGAGGGTACAGCACTTACATTAATTTCAGAATATGAACCTAGTAATTTTTACTATAAAATTATGTATAAGTTAACAGGCTGGATTTCACGAGGTTTAACTATGGAACAAATTGAGCGTCTAGCAGAATGTGTAGAAGCTGCTTATCATAAAGAAGATTAATATTAAAAATAAGGTAAAAGCGTTACTCAATTCCGTGAGTAACGCTTTTACTGCTTGAAGATTTTTCATTGAAAATCTCAATAGCTCTTTCATATATTTCTTTATCAACACAAAATCTTTCTGTTATCCAATAATTAAGTTCAGAAGATGTAAGGCTTTGTTCTCTTTTCTTATCTTGGAAATATTGTTTTAAAACATTATCATTAATAGAAGTTGGAATACCATCGATATAACCGAAAATCTGAATTTTCTTTAATACAGGAGATGTATGCCAATCGTTAGACTTTGTAATGAGTTCTTTCATACTTGATAAATCTATTGGCTCTGTATGTAAGATTTTTGCTGGACCTGGATTTCTAGTAATTTCAATCTTATTATTTGAGACTTCATAAGTAAAAGTTTCCCTTACATTACTTACTTGAAATGATTCATAAAGTGGATAAGCTTGGAATAAAGGTGCACAGTAACCAACATCAACATAGTAAGGCTGCTCTAAGTTAACGCGTAAGCATAAATGTCCGGGATTCATATACAAATAATGAACGTCAAAACCAAGGTTTGATAATAACCAATGAAATCTAATTGAGTGCGTCCAACAAGTACCCCCCAGACCTTTTGTAGTAATACGGTTTATGTATGTATCAATGGAAGGGAAATAATTACCTGTTTCATTACCTTTTTCCCAGTCAATTATTTTAGTAAGAGTTTCCCACTTTATTTTTTCTTGATGAGCTTTAATAAGCTCATTTAAAAACTTTAAGCTAGTAGGTTGATTTGTAGTACCTAAAAATGATAGAAATTTATTTACTAGTTTTTCTTGAGACATTTTCTGATCCTTTCTATATAGAAATCGTTTTTGGTATTATTATACAATAGATATCAGAAAATACAGGTATTTATTAATGGAGTGGGAGAGAATTATATGTCTATGTCGCTATATTATAAAAAAATCCGAGAGAAATTAGGCCATGAACTAATTTTTATGCCGAGTGTAGCTGCGGTTATAAAAAATGAGCAAGAAGATATTTTATTTCAATATCCTGGCGGGGAATACTGGAGTTTGCCAGCTGGAGCAATTGAGCCTGGAGAAACTCCAGAAGAAGCAGTAGTTCGTGAAGTGTGGGAAGAAACAGGATTGAAAGTGCAAGTAAAAAAACAAAAAGGTGTGTTTGGAGGAGAAGAGTATCGCCATACATATCCGAATGACGATCAAGTAGAATATATTGTTGTTGTGTTTGAATGTGAAATTACTAGTGGAAAACTGAAATCAATAGATGGTGAATCTTTAAAACTACAATATTTCTCATTATCTGAAAAGCCTCCTTTAGCACTACCATACCCAGATAAAATATTTTTATAGATGTAAAATAACACACCTTATTTATTGAAGGTGTGCTATTTATATAACCCCGTTGTATACATTTCCGTCAATGTATGTACTATCTCTTCTAACTCTAATTTTTTATCATTTTTCACAATCGTCCAAAGAAATATCTCATTCATTGCGAACCAAGCACGTGCTACAGTTTCTTTATTTAATTCAGGATGCGCTAACCCATTTTCTTGAGAGTATGTAATATCTTGCGTAATGCTGTTTATAAATCGTTCTCGAATCTCATCCCATTTTTGACGTATCTCTTTTGATAGCCCGATTGCTTCTTCTACAACTTGTAAAATAGCTCGTTCTTTCTCTGCTAGTTGGAGGAATGCCCTCACTTGGTTTTGAATCATATTACGTGCTTCTTCTTTTGTTTGAGGAGAAAAAGAGCGCTCAGCAATATCATAAAATTGATTCATAACATCTTCCATTAAAACGGTGAGGAGATCATCTTTGTTTTTGAAGTATACATATGCCGTTCCATAACCAGTTTCTGCATGTTTAATAATTTGAGTAATGGTTGTTTTCTGAAATCCGTTATTAATAAAAACAATGTATCCGGAATGTAAAAGTTTCTTTTTAGTTTCTAAGGAGCGGTGTTTTCTTGATGAAAGAGTAGTGTTTTTCAAAGAATCGCCTCTTTATACTGAAATATCTGAAAATATAATTGTATTGTAAAAGAAATTCATATATAAAGTCAACTGACATAATATCATTGACGTTATATCAACTAAGGTGATATATTTCAATTAGTTAGAATAAAAAGAAAATTAAGAGAAGGTGACACCATGTATACAGAACCATTTCAACCAACTTATGAGTATGCGCTTGAATGTGATAAACATGATGAACTGAAAGATTTTCAAACTGAATTTTATAAAAAAGAAGGAACAATATATTTAGATGGAAACTCATTAGGGCTACTTTCAAAAAGAGCAGAAAAATCATTACTTACTTTGCTAGATTCATGGAAAGAGTACGGTATTGACGGCTGGACCGAGGGTGAGCATCCGTGGTTTTTCCTTTCGGAGAAATTAGGTGAATTGACTGCGCCTCTTATTGGAGCTTTACCAGAAGAAACTATTGTAACCGGTTCCACGACAACGAATATTCATCAAGTAATTGCAACTTTCTATGAGCCGAAAGGAATTCGCACAAAAATTCTTGCGGATGAGTTGACATTCCCGTCCGATATATATGCACTTCAAAGTCAAATTCGTTTAAAAGGATTAGATCCAGATGAGAATTTAGTACGAGTGAAGAGCCGAGATGGTAGAACACTTTCTGAAGATGATATTATTCATGCAATGACAGATGATATCGCGTTAATTTTATTACCTTCTGTACTATATAGAAGTGGCCAAGTTCTTGATATGAAACGTTTAACAGCGGAAGCGCATAAGCGTGGTATTCATATCGGATTTGATTTATGTCATTCGATTGGTTCTATTCCGCATCATTTCAAAGAATGGGATGTTGATTTCGCTATTTGGTGTAATTATAAATACTTAAATGCAGGACCTGGTGGTGTTGCTGGTCTTTATGTAAATAAAAAGCATTGTAATAGACTTCCAGGATTGTCTGGATGGTTCAGCTCTAGAAAAGATAAGCAGTTTGATATGGAACATACATTAACAGCTGCTGATCATGCAGGTGCATATCAAATTGGTACCCCTCACGTATTAAGTACAGCGCCGTTAATCGGTTCTCTTGAAATTTTTAAAGAGGCTGGTATAGAACGTTTACGTGAAAAATCTTTACATATTACAAGTTACATGCTTAATTTAATTGCTCATGAATTAAGTGATTTTGAATTTACAATTGGAAATCCATTAGAGGATGAAAAACGAGGCGGGCATATTTATTTAGAGCATGCAGAAGCAGCACGCATATGTAAAGCGTTAAAAGCAAATGGAGTTATCCCTGATTTCCGTGCACCTAATGGAGTAAGACTTGCGCCAGTCGCTTTATATAACACATACGAAGAAGTGTGGAAATCTGTACAAATATTAAAGAAAATCATGAAAGATGAAGAATATAAACAGTTTGAAAATAAGAGAGAGGTTGTGGCGTAGGTATGAAAACATCAGAGTGGATTGATATTTCACAACCGCTAAATAATGATATTGCTACTTGGCCAGGGGACACACCGTTCTCGTATGAAGTATCATGGCCGAAAGAAGAGAGTGGCTCAGTAAATATTGGAAAATTAACGATGAGTATTCATACAGGTACTCATATTGATGCGCCGTTTCATTTTGATAATGAAGGAAAGAAAGTAATAGATTTAGATATTCAAGTTTATGTCGGCCCAGTACGAATCATTGACGTTTCTAATCTTGAAAGCATCGGGAAAAAAGAATTAGAAAACTTTCATTTAGAAGGAGTAGAACGGTTGTTATTACGCACATCTTCACATGGTAAAGTGAATGAATTCCCAAATGTAATCCCGCATTTACATGCAGATATAGCACCGTTTCTTTCAGAGAAAGGTATACGTTTAATCGGGGTGGATGTACCGTCAGTTGATCCATTAGATGATAAAGAATTAGAAGCGCATCATCAATTGTTTAAACATGGCATACACATTTTAGAAAATGTCGTACTAGATCACGTAGCAGACGGCGATTATGAATTGATTGCATTACCACTTGCCTTAACAGATGCAGATGGAAGTCCAGTTCGAGCAGTTATTAGACCAATATAAGTAGAAATATATAAAAGGGGCGTTTGGCTAATATGAAAGAAAACGAAAAGATAATTATGGAAAAAGGGATTCATACGGATTTTAAAGAGAATATGACGTATGGGGAATATTTACAATTAGATAGTTTACTATCTTCTCAAAAGAGATTATCAGATCACCATGATGAAATGTTGTTCATCGTTATTCACCAAGCAAGTGAGCTTTGGATGAAGCTTATTTTACATGAATTACATGCAGCAATTGAATCTATTAAACAAGATAAATTACAACCAGCTTTTAAAATGTTAGCGCGTGTATCAAAAATTCAGTCGCAAATTATTCAATCTTGGGATATTCTTGCGACATTAACACCATCCGAGTACATTGAGTTTCGTGACTCGCTCGGTCAAGCTTCAGGTTTTCAATCGTATCAATATCGTATGATTGAGTATGCGCTTGGTTATAAAACGCCGCATGCATTAAAAATTTATGAAAAAGATCCAGAATTACACGCTCGACTTCATACGGCGCTACATGCACCAAGTTTGTATGATGTCGCAATTCAAGCACTTGTAAAAGAAGGATTCCCTATTCATAAAGATGTGTTAAATCGCGATATTACGCTGCCTTATGAAGAAGATGCCACGGTAGAAGCGGCATGGCTTGAAGTGTATGCCGATGTGAAAAAGTATTGGAACTTATATCAGCTTGCTGAAAAATTGATTGATATTGAAGACTGGCTACAACAATGGCGTTTCCGTCATATGAAAACGGTAGAACGAATTATCGGACATAAAATGGGAACAGGTGGATCTTCAGGTGTATCTTATTTAAAACGAGTACTTGATCAACGATTCTTCCCAGAGCTTTGGAATGTTCGTACGAAATTATAGAAACAAACCTGTCAGCTAAACTGACAGGTTTGTTTTTTTATTTGAACTCAATTATGTTTTAATAGAAGCTACAAGATATAATAAATGAAGTGATTTTTTAAACGGAGGTAAAGTTTTGAATTTCAAGCAGCTAGAAAATAAATTTGAAAAGAAAAAAGTGAATACATTTCTTGTTTATCAAAAAGGAAAATTAACAACCGAGTATTATAAAACACCCGAATGTACAAATAACTTATATAAAATAAATTCGATTACAAAAAGTATCGTATCTTTATTAATTGGTATTGCAATTGATAAAGGCTATATAAATGATATACATACACCTATTACAGAGTGGATTGAAAATGTACCTGAGGGAAAACATGATTTGACGCTTTATCACTTATTAACAATGACTACTGGTGAGGAGTGGAAAGAGTTTGGAAATGGAGTAGTATTCCCGAATGACTTTGTAGAATCAGCGAACTGGGTGCAATATATATTAGAAAAACCAATAATTGAAGAACCGGCTACAAAAATGAATTATAACTCAGGTTCTTCGCATTTACTTAGTTACATTATCCAAAAAGCTACTGGAATGCCGACAGAACAGTTTGCGAAAAGGTACTTATTTAATCCGTTAGAGATTACAGAATATGAGTGGCAACAAGATTCCCAGGGAATATATGTTGGTGGTTTCGGTATGAAAATGAAATCTAAAGATTTATTAAAACTCGGAATATTATGTTTGCAGAATGGAATTTGGCAGGGGAATGAAATTGTATCATCGAAATGGTTAGAAGAATCAAGTACACCTCTATTTGAAACGTATGAACATGTCGGGGCATATGGATATCACTGGTGGGTATTGAATAACGAAAGATTTCACATACCGTATTGTATGTACTTTGCTATGGGATACGGCGGGCAATACATCGTTGTCATTCCGCAGTTAGAGGTGGTTGCTGTAATTAGTAGTCATATGCCTAAACGTGGGCTCGTTCCATTAAAGTTATTTATTGAGCATGTACAGGAGAATTATAAGTTTGTATAAGAAGAGGAGGGACTGTATGGGGGATGTAAAAACATTATCTTTATTTAGACTATGTTTAAGCCTTCTAGCATTTAGTGCAATCATTACGCAATTTATAATACGGGCACAAGTGAAACCGTTCAATCCAGTTAATTTTTTCAGTTTCTTCACTATCGAAAGTAACATTTTAGTTGCATGTATTCTCCTTTTAAGTAGTATCGGAACAGCTACATTTGGTCGATCAGAACAGTTTGGTGTACTTCGTGGTGCAGCGGCTGTATACATACTTACGACTGGACTCATTTATTTTTTATTATTAAGAGGGTTAGAAGAATCACTTCAAACCGCAATACCATGGGTAAATACGGTGTTACATTATATCATGCCAAATGCCATGCTTTTAGATTGGATATTAAATCCACCAAATAAGAAAATCACTTGGAAACAAGCCGCAAGTTGGCTCTTATTCCCGTTTTTTTACGTTCTATATAGCTTAATACGTGGTCCAATCGTGAATTGGTATCCTTATCCGTTTTTAGATCCGAGAATAAGTGGATATGGTAGAGTACTTTTATACAGTATAGGAATAGCAGTTGTAATTGGCGCTATTTGTATATTGGTAAGATTTTTAGGGAATCGAAACTTTAGGAATGAATTTTAGAAATGAAAGAACCCGACTGTTTAAAATATAAACAGTCGGGTTCTTTCATTTTATCCCGCATTAACGGGCAGTAAGACCCCCTCCTCAAAATTCAGCGAAAGCAAAGAAGTTAGGTGGGGATCTCAACTGCCCGTAAAAGCCCGATTGGTTCAACTAATAATCAGTGGGGGATGAACAAAACCCCCACTGATTAAAGTTTCACTTTATCTACTCGTCTTCTGAAACGACATTTTTATAAACTTATCCGTCTTCGTTTCAAACTCTACATCAACAAAAACACCATATTCCTTTCCGTCTTCACGTAGCCACAATTTGAATTTTTCAACTGTTATTTGAACGGTTTTTGGTTTTCTACCTATATGAAGATAATCAATAATCTCCGCTTTTGGGTACTGTTCTTTCGTTTTTTCTACAGCAAGCTTACCCCATTTCGCATACGGCGGCTGCGCATGAACAATTGATGAGCTTGTATATACATTTGAACATATTGTTAGGAACAGAATAACGAGTGCGACACGCTTTAACAATTTTTTCATAATGAACTCCTTTTACCTTTTTGTATATTGTTTACATACTTTTTCAACGATATTAGTTTGGATTTTTTTGTCTTCTTTACATAAAAGCGAGGCTTTTACAAAACATAACCAAGAAATCATTTCCGTAATTAAGGAGGGAAAATTATGCGCCAAAAAGCTGTTTTTAAAATAGCTGTTTTGCTTGCGTTCATAGGACTGTCTTTCATGGTCAGTAGTATACAACTAAAAAATGTAGAAGCCTTTTCTAATCAAGTCATTCAAAGGGGAGCATCTGGCGAAGATGTCATTGAACTGCAATCTCGTTTGAAATATAACGGATTTTATACAGGAAAAGTGGATGGTGTTTTCGGCTGGGGTACATACTGGGCACTTCGAAATTTTCAAGAGAAATTCGGTTTACCTGTTGATGGTTTAGCCGGAGCTAAAACGAAGCAAATGCTCGTGAAGGCAACGAAGTATGATAAGTCAACTGCTAATAAAGGAACGACAACGAATAAAGGAAATAGTGGTGGTACAGCACAAGAAAATAAACCACCTCAAAATAAAGGGACAAATGTTCCAAATGGTTATTCCCAAAACGACATTCAGCTTATGGCAAACGCAGTATATGGAGAATCTCGTGGTGAGCCGTACTTAGGACAAGTTGCAGTCGCTGCAGTTATTTTAAATCGTGTTACAAGTGCATCATTTCCAAATACTGTTTCGGGTGTGATTTTTGAGCCAAGAGCATTTACAGCGGTAGCAGACGGACAAATATATTTAACGCCAAATGAAACAGCGAAAAAAGCTGTATTAGATGCAATTAATGGATGGGATCCAACAGGAAACGCATTGTATTATTTCAATCCAGATACTGCAACAAGTAAATGGATTTGGACTCGTCCACAAATTAAAAAGATCGGGAAACATATTTTCTGTAAATAGAGCGGAGGTGGAACTATGTTACGAGGTATTATAATCGTATTATTAACAGTTGGTGTAGTTGGAACTGGATACTGGGGCTATAAAGAGCACCAAGAAAAGAATGCAGTATTAATTCGAGCAGAAAATAGCTATCAACGTGCGTTTCATGATTTAGCGTATGAGGTTGATTTATTGCACGACAAAATTGGAACAACGCTTGCGATGAATTCACGCGCATCTTTATCGCCTGCTTTAGCAGATGTATGGAGATTAACATCGGAAGCTCGTTCGGATGTAGGACAACTTCCTTTAACATTAATGCCTTTTAATAAAACGGAAGAATTTTTAGCGAATATCGGTGATTTTAGTTACCGTGCAGCCATTCGTGATTTAGAAAAAGAGCCGTTAAATGATCAAGAATACAAAACGTTGCAAACTTTATATTCCAATGCAGGGAATATACAAGATGAACTAAGAAAAGTGCAACATCTTGTTTTGAAAAACAATTTACGCTGGATGGATGTTGAGATGGCACTCGCATCAAATCGTGATCCTGCAGACAATACAATTATTGACGGATTAAAGACAGTAGAAAAAAATGTAACATCGTATTCATCTACAAACTTCGGACCGACCTTTACAAGTGCACAAAAAAATAAAAAAGGTGGATTTGCAGCAGAAGGAAAAGCAATTTCAAAAGATGAAGCGGCGAAAATTGCAAAATCGTTTTTAAATTTAAAAGGAAATGAAAAGGTAGAAGTCGAGAAAAGCGGAAAAGGTGCGAAAGAATCTTTCTATAGTGTGAAAATTAAAGATGAGGCAACGAATAATGAGTTTTATATGGATATTACCGGGAAAGGCGGATATCCAATTTGGGTTATGAATAATCGAGAAATTAAAGAACAGAAAATTAGTTTAAACGATGCGGGAAGTAAAGGTTTGAAATTTTTAAAGGACCATAAGTTTCATAATATGGAGCTTTATGATAGCTCACAATATGATAATGTTGGAGTATTTACGTATGTAGTAAATGAGAATGGCGTACGAATTTATCCAGAAGCAATTCAAATGAAAATTGCTTTAGATGACGGTTCTATCGTCGGATTTTCGGCGAAAGAATATTTAGCATCACACCAAAAACGAACAATCCCTTCGGCAAAGCTAACTGCAGCAGAAGCAAGAAAGAAAATAAACCCTGATGTAAAGGTAATGGAAGAGCGAAAAGCAATGGTAGTAAACGATTTGCATAACGACGTACTTTGCTATGAATTTGTAGGTACTTTAGGGAAAGATACGTACCAAATTTTCATTAATGCAAATAGCGGAGCAGAAGAAAAAGTGAAGAAAATGCAAGCTGTTGAAAAAATTTATGATTAAACTTGAATGGTAAAGTGGTGAGAATAATGAAGATTTTAATATATCTATTGATGGTTTGTTTATTAATAACTGGATGCAGTATTGGAAAAAAGGATAATCCAAACGAAAAGCCCGAGCAAAAAAATGTTTCAATGAAAAATGTTAATTATACAAATAAGTCAAATAAGCCAAATGAAAAAGCAGCGGACCATTTAGCATCTTTAGCGGCAAGTGTGCCAGGTGTAAATGATGCGACAGCGGTAGTAGTTGGGAAATATGCTATTGTAGGAATTGATGTAAAAGCGAAACTAGATCGAACACGTGTTGAGTCCATAAAATACTCTGTTGCAGAAAGCTTAAAAAACGATCCTGATGGTGCTAATGCAGTCGTTGTAGCAGATGTTGATACGTATGAAAGACTGAAACAAATTGGAAAGCAAATTAAAAAAGGAAAAACAGGTGAAGGTATACTGGATGAGTTAGCAGCAATTGTTGGCCGAGTAATGCCACAAGTTCCAAATGACATGATTGAAAATCGAGAAACGAATCCAATAAAAGATAATGATAAACAATTACCAAAAGATGAAGAACAAGAACTGAGAAAAGAACAGAATGACCAATCAAATAATCACTTAAATAAATAAATTTAACCGTAACCCTGTACTAAATTGTACAGGGTTTCTCAATATAATATTAAATATTCAGTTTATTTTTAAGGGAATATATGGTTTAATTATTATGGGAGGGACAACTGTTATGATGAAAAAAAGCACATTAATATTATGTAGTTTATGCTTAGGTTTCAGTATGACAGCGTGTGAACAGAAGAAAGAAGTAAAAAAGCAAACAGCGACTTCTTCTACTGTGATGGAAAATCAAAAGAAAGAATCTATCAATATAAATCATTTCTCCAATATAAATGAAGGAATGACTTATAAAGAAGTGAAAGATTTAATTGGTTTTGAGGGGGATTTACTCATAGAAGAAGGGGTGGAACATTCTACACAAATTAAGCAAATCTTTGCTTGGAAGGGAAGCAATCCAACTGCATTAGTTGAAATTACATTTTTAGATGGCAAAGTACATTCTAAAGTGCAGCAAGGTTTAAGTTAATAAGTAAAAAATGGGAGAGTTTATCATGAACATACATACAGGGGAAATTCAATTAGTTCCGTATAAAGAGGAATTTAAGGAAGTTATACAAACATTTACTTTACCAAGTGAACAAGTTCAATTTACATCGGACCCAGTTGAATTATTGAAAAAAGCAAAAAATGATCGTACAAAAAATGTGATTGTTATTTTAGATTACAATAGGGTACCTGTTGGTCTTTTTGCATTGCAAACAGGAGATAGAGTGCAGGAGTTCACAGAAAATGAGAACGCTTTACTTTTAACTTCATTTTCTATAAATCACAATAGACAAAGGAAGGGATACGCTAAAAAATCACTGGCACTATTACAAGAGTTTGTACAATGTTATTTTCCGATGAAAAATGAAGTTGTACTTGCTGTGAATGAAAAAAATATTCCTGCACAAAATTTATATGAAAAAGTTGGCTTCCAAGACAAAGGTTTTAGAAGAATGGGACCAATTGGTCAACAAATCATAATGCATTTACCTATCATAAAATAACGAGAAAAAACTTACTCTTGTACAAAAGTAGTAAGTTTTTTATTTAGAAAGATATGTAATATATAAATAAATGAAATAGAAATGAAGGAAATACAAAATGAATCAAGTTAGAAAATGGAATATTATCGGTGGAAGGGTGATAAAAACAGGAATTGCGGTTTTTCTTACAGTTCTAGTTTGTGAATTTTTCAATATTCCAACTATATTTGCTGTTATCACCGCAATTGTAACGATTGAGCCAACTGCAACGGATTCTATAAAAAAAGGACTGGTTCGTTTTCCAGCTTCAACAATTGGATCAGCATATGCAATGACTTTCACATTTTTCCTAGGTCATCAGGCGCTTTCTTATGCGTTAGCAGCGATGTTTACAATCGTTACATGTCAAAAACTAAAGTTACATGCGGGAACGTTAGTTGCAACATTAACTGCTGTTGCAATGATCTCAATTACGGCAGATCACTATTTTACTGCATTTTTAATTCGATTAGCTACTACATCTACTGGTATTATAGTGTCTACTTTAGTGAATTTTTTCATCTTACCACCACATTATGTTAAAACAATTTCGGGATGTACAGAGGAACTATTTGTTAAAACGGCAAATATTATGGAGGAATGGCTTAATGCATTAATTGAAGGGAAAGTGATAACCAAAGAGACAACTCATAATCTATCTAAAGTGAATTTATTATTACATAAAGCGGTACAATTTGTTCAATATGAGCAAAAAGATTGGAAATATCATCGACATACAAAAAAAGAAATGAGAAGTTTTTTACTTGTACAAAAGCAACTGCATTTATTACAGCAAATTATTTATCATATAGATAATTTAGCTCGAACACCAATTGAAACATGTGACTGGTCGCAAAATGAAAAAGAGATTTTACGACGAACAATTCATTCTATAATTTCTATATTAAGAAATAATTGTAATAAAATGGATGAGGAGCATTTTAAACTGATTGATGAATTAGACAAGCAATTTTGGAATTATAAAAATGATTTAGCACATTGTAAACCGAATCAATATCATCATCATTTTTCCAGTGAATCTATCATTTTATTTGAGGTATTATCTATACATGATATGTTAGAGGAATTAAAACAAATATTTGAGAAATATGAGGGGGAAAATCAATTCAATTGTTCAGTTCATTAAAATGTGGAGGATTGCTATGACAATTTATATTGCACTACTAAGAGGAATCAATGTAGGCGGTCATAAGATAATTAAAATGGCTGATTTAAAACAAATGTTTGAATCAATAGGACTAAAACAAGTAAAAACATATATTCAAAGTGGTAATATCGTGTTCGAATCTGAAAAAGATATTGATTTTTTAAACAAACGAATACAATCTGAAATTAAAAACGTTTTTGGTTTTGGTGTTCCGGTTATGTTAAGAACACATGAGGAATTTATAAACATTACCAAAAGATGCCCCTATGAAGTCAATTCATTGCGAGAAGGCGAAAGTATACATGTTGCCTTCTTAGCAAATGAACTTTCTGAATTAGAAAAAGATCAGCTACTTATGCAAAAAAATGAGACTGAAGATTGTTATATACATGAAAAAGTTGTGTATTTATTTTTCAAAAATAGCATTCGAAATTCAAAATTAATGAATCAGTTCCAGAAGTTACATACACCAGCTACGATAAGGAATTGGCGGACTGTGAATAAATTAAAAGCGATAGTAGAAGGGATGTAAATATAAAAAGATGAGATTTTCTGTATATAGAAAATCTCATCTTTTTATTTATATTGTTTTGCGACTATAAGTTCGACAATAGGATAAATAAAGAATGAAGAACAAAGCGCGATGAACAGAGGAAGGTTTTTTATTTCATCAAGTAATAGGAATGCAAATCCTTCTGATACTATTAAAATTAAAAACATAAGGCATATAAGTACAAAATAAGCAACTTTAAAACTTTTATATTTGATTTGCTGTCCCATTTCATCTTGGCTTTCTTTCGATACTCCGTTCGGATCTCCCCAAGTAATTTGATTAATTAAATTACCGATAATTAACGAAAAAGCGAATATTGTTCCTCCTAAAATCGAACCTTCCGTTACATATTTATATGCTCCATGTATGAGAACGACAATTAATGATAAAACGATAATTATGAAAATAAATTTTTTATGGTTCAATTTAGAAATAGCACCTCCATTGTTGTAAAAAACTCTTTACAACTATAGTATAAAATTGGGAAACTTTAATGTCAAATACTTTTTACACATGAGGCCGCGAAAATGATATTTTGTATTTACGGTTAATAAAAAATTACATTACATTTGAATGTAAAAGAATGGGCTCGCATATATTTGGAAGGGATGTCAGATTAATTTAGGGGGTAGTTATGTCTATTCTTTTAAAAGCTGGTGCTGATGCAGGTAATAACGGTTTGAAGTTAATGGTGAAAGGGCAAGATCCTATTTTTATTCCGAGTATATATGCTTTATATATAGGAGAGCCTACAGGATTGTTAGATGAGGGAGATGTTTCATTATCTGAATTAGAAAATCACATTGACGTGACCATTAGTTCTCCATCGTTAATGTTAAATAATGTGCGGTATATCGTTGGAGAAAAAGTCATTCAAGATCAATTAAAAGGTACTGAAGTTGAGAAGAAATCGAATAAGTCAACTGATGAGTTAATGGTTATTACGATTCTATCTGGTTTAGCGGTAAGTGCTATGCGTCAAAGTCCAACTTCTAGTCATATTAACATTCGTTATGATTTATCTGTTGCTCTCCCTATGCAGCTTATTACACAAGAAATAGCTGCGGAAAATGCGAAACGTTATATGGGGAATCATAAGGTTGTGTTCCATTATCCAAACGGACGTGATGTTACAATTAATATTTCCATCGAATATTGTAAATGCCTACCTGAAGGTGCTTCTGGGACGTGGGGCATTGTATATGATGAAGAAGGAAATGTTGTAAAACATAAAATAGAATGTGAACAAAATAAAGTGTCAGAAATTGATTTTGTTGATAAAACATTATTATCTTTTGATATTGGTGCAGGGACAACAGAAGAAGTCGTTTCACTAGGTGTAAACTTTAGACCACAACTAAGTAAGGGTTTATCGTACGGTGTGAAAGAAACGTTACTACAAATTATTACGAGATGGAACCGGAAGTATCCAACAAAGACAATTGATAGTATTACAGAATTCAATCAAATTTATTTAAATGATAAACACCCTAGAAATGCATTATTAGTTGAGGAATCACAACCAGCACTATTAGGTTTAGCAGCGCGTGTTGCAACGGATATTATTAACAAAATTGATGATATGAAAGACGATCCATATGTATTTATTTATGGCGGGGGCGCAGTTATCATAAAAAATAGCCTGAAAATGATTTTAAAACAAAAAGGGCGTTTAACAAATGTAATCTTTGTAGATAATCCATTATTTACAAATGCACGTGGATTATTAGTCTACACTTGTTCGCCAAAATATAGAGAGCATAAGCAAAAAGAGTTAGGATTTACAAACTTAACAATAAGTTAGTTGGTGGAAGTATGCGATCTAGGCGATATAAACGTGGTGACCGAGTAAAAATTAATATTCATAAGTCAGTATCACCTGAAATGCTTGCATGGCTGAATAAACAATCAAATCCAACCAACTTCTTTTTCTTTGCAGCGCAGCAACTTTTTAAACAAGTAGGAGATATTGATGTGTCAAAAGCTATACCAAGTAGCCATGTTTTCTCGTTATACGTGGAGCCATCATCTTTATTAAAAGTAGAAGTTAATCCTTTTAAAAGCGTACCACTAGAAGCAAATAAATCCACCGATAATAAAAAAAAAAAATCATGGGAAGCTGTTGACCAATTAGATTGTCCGTTTTTTTAAACATAGAAAAATATAAGTATTGCCCATCACTATACATACGGATACAGTGATGGGCTTTTTTACATGTAAAGATAGGGGGATACAAATTGCGGCGTGCCCCTCCTATTCATTATTTTTCTATTATTTTAGCTGTATGTTCAGTAACAGCATGAATGATGTCTTCCCAGTCATCAGGATGAATCTCATGTCCGGCGCCTTCAAGAGTTAATAGAACTGAGTTAGGAATCTCGTCGATAAGTGCGAGACCATGTTCAAAAGGGAGTGCGGTATCGTCTGTTCCGTGAATGACTAATGTAGGTACTTGTATGGAGTGAAGCACCCCTTCATATGCATCATCGCCTTGAAGTAAAGCGTGATTAAACATGCTTAATAAATTGTTAGCTCGTTCAATTTCTTGTTTTACTTGATTATAGACTCTTTTTTCATCAAATGTGCGTTTGGACCCGCATAATAGACGGGACCCTGAAACTAAATATTCTGCTACAACATTTTCATTTGTCCAATCTAAATGCGTGCCATTTGCGTGATGTGTTAAAATTCTTTCATCCATCGGAGGTAAATCGCGCGTGTTATCGTCAGAGCCTATTATACTTGTAGCTAATAATGTTAACGATAAAATTCTTTCGGGATGTTTTACAGCAGCAATTTGAGCGATCATACCCCCTAAAGACATCCCGAATAGATGCGCTTGATCAATATGATAAGCATCAAGTACCCCAATTGCATCTTCAGCCATATCCGTAACGGAATAATTAGAAGTTCCAGGTTCATATGCGACGGAGCGTCCCACATCACGGTTATCAAAACGAATAACAAATGCCCCGCTATTCGCCAACTGTTCACAAAATTCTTCATCCCAATAAACCATTGAACACGTAGCACCCATAATTAATAAAATAGCTGGATTTTTAGGGTTTCCAAAGCTTTCTGTACATATATCAATCCCGTTTATTTTAAATATCTTTTCAGTCATAGAGTTCTCTCCATTTCTTTTGAATGTAATTAAAAACACAATTTTGAATGACTCTAAGGTGTGTGTAAGATTTTCTATGTTTCTTGCATAATTACCCCCAAAAATAAGTTTATGATAATTTAAGGAAAAAAATTTTGAGAAATATTTGTATGTTATTAAAATAAACAGTAAGGAGGAGAGGAAATGAAAGCAATTGTTATAGATCAATATGGTAGTGTTGAAGAATTAAAAGAAAGACAAGTTTTAAAACCAGTTGTTAAGAATAATGAGGTATTAATACGTATTCTCGCAACATCTATTAATCCTGTTGATTGGAAAATAAGAAAAGGAGACTTACAAGAACAGTTGCGTTTTTCATTTCCAATCATTTTAGGGCTAGATGTAGCGGGAGTTATTGAAGAAGTTGGGGAAGAGATAGAATGTTTCAAAATAGGAGATAAGGTGTATACGAAACCTGAAAATATAGGGCAGGGCTCTTATGCTGAATTCATTACAGTAAAATCGGATTTAGTATCCTATATGCCTACAAATCTGAGTTTTGAAGAGGCAGCTTCTATTCCTCTTGCAGGACTTACTGCATGGCAAAGTCTTGTAGATTACGCAAAAATAAAAGAACATGACCGAGTACTTATTCATGCTGGAGCTGGTGGAGTTGGAAGTTTGGCAATCCAAATCGCAAAATCATTTGGAGCTTTTGTTGCGACAACTGCCAGTAGTAAGAATGAAGAGTTTTTAAAGTCTTTAGGGGCAGATCTCGTTATTGATTATAAAAAAGATAAATTTGAAGAATTACTATCAGATTTTGATATTGTATTAGATACAATAGGTGGGGAAGTACAAGAAAAAAGCTTTCAGATTTTAAAACCTGGTGGTGTATTAGTTTCGATTGTCCATGAACCAATTCAAAAAGTAAAAGAGATAAAATCAGGTTTTTTATGGCTAAAACCAAACGGAAAACAATTAGAAGCATTATCAGATTTAATTGTACATGGAAAAGTAAAACCAATTATAAGTAAAGTTATGCCGTTTAGTGAGGAAGGGATTAGAGAAGCTCATATTTTGAGTGAAGGTCAGCATGTTAGAGGTAAGATTGTAATTAAAATGGAATGATAATGAAAATATTATTTATATGGTGAGTTTTATGTAATAAAAAGCAAATACCCCAAAATATTTTGGGGTATTTGCTTTTATAGCATAAACTTTCGCATTATATCATGTAATCTCTCTAATCCAATTATCATATCTTTTTCATTTAACATCGAATAGCTGATTCTTAAATGATTATTATTTGTTTCGGGATTTAATAGACAAGCTGTACCTGGTAAAAAAGACACATCTACTTCATTTACTTTTTGTAATAAGGTAAAGGGATCTATCGAATCAGGAAGAGTAATCCATAAATTAAAGCCGCCATTTGGTATTTCAAAGTGCATTTCTTTAAGTGGTGATAACATATCAATCGTTATATCACGTCTAATTTGTAAAGCCGTACGTAATTTTTCTAAATGATTTTTCATACGTTCTGCACGTAAAAATGGTAGAAGTGCTTTTTGTGTTAATAAAGGACTACCGATATCCATTGAACCTTTTACAGCATATAACCATTCGAAAATAGGGCCATCGGCAATAAGTGATGCAATACGTAGTCCTGGTGCTAACGTTTTACTAAATCCTTTTATATATATTACGTGACCGTTTGTATCAAAATTTTTAATAGGAGGGGGAACAGTCACGCCCTCAAAATATATTTCACCGAAAGAATCATCTTCAATGATAAAAAACTCATATAGCTCTGCCAATTCTATAAGTTCCATTCTTCGTTCTTTACTCATTACTGTACCTGTTGGGTTCTGAAAAGTTGGATTCGTATACAATAAAATGGGATTTTTACTTTGACAAATATCATCGATTAAGTCGGATCGAATTCCATAATTATCAAGAGAAACGGGTATAATTCGAGCCCCTTTATTGATGAAAATATCAAGCGCAGCACTATAACACGGACTTTCTACTAATACAATATCACCAGGTTTTATTAGTGTTTGAGCAATTAAATCAATTCCTTGTTGTGCTCCGCTTGTAATTAATAACTGAGATGGATCTGTCAATAATTTCTGGTGTTCATTTAAGTGCTTTGCTATTTCAACTCGCAATTCATAATCTCCTTGAACTGGTCCATAAGTTGCTAGAATCATCTGGTCTTTATTAAGTATTTTATGCATTTCGTCTGCCAAGAATGGATTTGGCAATAAACGAGGATATAAAATCGCTTGTGAAAAATCGTAATATTTCCGGTGCTGATTCATTGCATATTGAGATCGCATAACATTAATCGTTTTCGTTTGTTGCCATTTATACGGAACTGTTTTGAAATTTTTCTTTACATGTTTTTGTATATAAGCCCCTTTACCTTGTTCAATTCGTATATATTCTTTCTTTTCTAGCTGTTTATACGCCTTACGAACAGTTAATAGACTAATCTGTAAATCTTCGGCCATCGAGCGTAAAGATGGAAGTGAGTCACCATGTGAAAGCATGCCGCTTTGTACTCTTTCAACGATTTGCATATATATTTGCTGGTAATACGGTATGTTGGATTCTTTACGAAGGACAATCTTCATGGTTTCACCTTTTTCTTTTTTATTTAATTTAAGCGGAAAATATAAAGAGAATCAACTACGATTTTAGGAAACTGTTATATACATAAATACACTGTTATACACCATACCTTCTATACTCATGTGAAGAGTAAAAAGGAGGAAGAGTAATGGTCATTTTTAATTATATTTTAGTATGTATAATTTTTGGAACAACATTTTTAACAATAAAAATCGGAATTGGAGCAGGTGCACCCCCATTATTTTCAGCAGGAATTCGTTTCTTTCTAGCAGGAGTAATCTTAATGATTATATTTAAGCTAAAGCGAAAAGAAATTATGCCACATATATTTTCAAAACGTATTATATATGCTGGTTTTTGCTTAACGTTTATGACATTCGCAAGTTTGTACTGGGCGGAACAATATATTTCTTCAGGGCTAGCTGCTGTGCTATCTGCTACAGGACCGATGATGATTTTGTTATTACAGACAAAGAGAAATAAGACAAAATTACAAAAGGAGCAACTTCTTGCTTTAATCATCGCGCTAATAGGCGTTGTTTTTGTTTCTTTACCAGGAATGCACCAAGAAGTAAGTTTTATATGGAGTATCGCTTGTTTTGTTTTAATAATAGGAGAATTATTTTACGGAATAGGCTCAATTCGCTCAAAAGAAATACTTTCGGATTTACAAAGTGTATCGCCATTTCTCATTAATGGTATTCAAATGTTTTATGGAGGCGTTTTACTACTAATCGTGTCTGGCATAGTAGAACAACCGAATGTAACTACACTAGCTTCTTGGAGTGTACAGTGGCCTATTTTATATCTTATCTTTATCGGATCAATTGGTGGGCACGGATTATATTATTGGCTCTTATCAAAAACAAATCCTGTATTCCCGTCAACATGGTTATACGTATCACCGTTAATTGCTATTATAGTAGGATATATTATATTAGGAGAACCTTTAAACGCTACAATGGGAATAGGTGCATGTTTCATTTTGGTTGGTGTATTTTTAGCTAATCGATCCACACTCCGGTCTTATTTCAGAAAAGGGAGATTATTTGAGAAAGAAATGTAATTATATAAAGAAGCAGTTCTGTATATAGCAGGGCTGCTTTCATTTTATTCATGATACGGATTGACTTTATTTATTGGAAAAGCGTAATATTATTAAGCTATATGAAAGAGATCTGCAAAAAGAGGGGAGTTATTATGAAAATAAATTGGACTGAAGTCAAGGAAAAAATTCGACCGCAAATTTCAAAACCATCATATGAAACTTGGTTTACGAATACTACTGTTTATTTAGAGGATGATATATTAACAATTTATTGTCCAAATGAATTTGCACGTGACTGGTTAGAATCTCATTATAAAGAATTAGTATTTAATACATTAAGAGAAATGTTTAATACGACGTTTGAAATTCAGTTTGAATTAAAATCAAATACAAATACAACCAGTAATAATGAAAAATCAACAATTGAAGATATCACTTCCGAATTAGGAGAGCAGTTCAAAGTCTCTAATAACAGTTTAAAATATAATGATGTAGATGAGAGCAATAAACGTATTCGAGCGTTAGAAGCAAAAATAATGAACTTGGAAAAGGTCATTGGTACATTAGTAGAAAAATTAGATGCAGTAGAATTAAAAACACAGTTGGAAAAATAACCAACTGTGTTTTTTTACTTAATTCGCTTTTTTTATAAACCCTTTATAATGACGTTTTACAAGCTGGCTTTCTAACGTTTTCATTGTTTCAAGTGCCACACCGACAATGATCAGTAAGCTTGTACCACCAATTTGTGCAGAAGGTGGTAATGTAGCAATTTTCGTGAATACGAGCGGTAAAATTGAAATTGCACCTAAGAAAATCGCGCCGATAAATGTTAAGCGGTATAAAATTTTCGTTACATATTGTTCTGTTGATTTACCAGGACGAATACCAGGCACATATCCATTTTGCTTTTTCAAATTCTCAGCCATTTGTTCAGGATTTACTTGAATAAATGCGTAGAAGTATGTGAAAGCAACGATAAGACCGACATAAAGTGTCATTCCAAATGGATGTGCAAAATCCAGATTAGCAACTATCCATTTGGATACGCTTGAATCAGGGAAAAGCTGCGCAATTGTACGCGGCGTCATTAAAAATGCAGAAGCAAAGATTACTGGAATTACACCAGCACTATTTACTTTAAGAGGTAAATGAGTATTTTTTGCTCCTTGATATTGATTGTTGCCTGAAACAGCTTTTGCATATTGAATCGGTATTTTACGCACCGCTTGTTGTATGTAAATAACGCCAACAACTATCGCTAAAATTATAAGACAAATTAAGACCATCTTTATGATGTGCATGAATAATTGATCGCCTGCATTTTGAAATTGTTGCAAATAAATTTGGTTCGCAACATTTGGAATCGCTGCAACAAGTCCCGCGAAGATAATCATCGAAATACCATTACCTACTCCGTTAGCGGTAATTTGTTCGCCTAACCAAAGTAAAAATGCAGTTCCTGCAGTTAAAACTGTCGCAATAAATAAGTATGTAGTCCAGCTTTGATCTGTTATTAATTGTCCACCTGCTATATTATTAAAGCCATAAGACATCCCAATGGCTTGTATGAATGCGAGAATGATTGTAAAGTATCGAGTGAATTGAGCTGACTTCTTACGGCCCATTTCTCCTTGCTTTGCCCATTCCGAAAATTTAGGTATAACGTCCATTTGTAGTAATTGTACTATGATGGAAGCTGTAATATAAGGTGTAATACCTACAGCAAAGATTGAGAAGTGTTGCAGTGCTCCTCCGCCAAATACGTTTAGCATACCTAAAACGTTAGCTTGATCTTGTACTTTTAATACCTCTGCGTTAGTATGAGGAACTGGAATAAACGTGCCAATTCGGAAAACAATTAACATCGCTAATGTAAAAAGGATTTTCCTTCTTATCTCAGCTACTCTCATGAAATTTGAAATCGTACGAAACATAATGTCGCCTCCTATATTTTATCAGTTTAAAACTGATTATTATATCCCGATGAAGTAACCACAAACCTCCTTCCGCATTAAATTCATTTGACAAATGGAATTTTATACATTTTGTAGTTTTCACGGACATAAAAATATAAGGTGTTTTTTAGCGACCTATAAGTTTTTCGTAATCATTCAATACACATAATATATCGAATAAATTAACAAATGTACATACATACGCATGAAAAATGAATAAATAGGGTCATTTTTTACATTTATTTAATGATAAATTGATAGGACATTATTATTAGGGATTGTTATACATGTTATAAAAATAAAGGTGAGACATTATGATTTATAGCTAATATTCATTCGAATGTGTCAGCTAATAGTTTCTCCCAATCTTTAAAGGATAATTTATTAGTTATATGTTTTAGTGCATTAGGTACAATAATATGACAAATAAGTTCTAAGCTATTACCATCTGGATCAATAAAATAAACAGATGCATTACCTTGATGTGGACGGACAAAAGGTGCAATAGATTTATTACTCCCAAACGGAACAGCTTTAATTTGAAGTGAGTGTAACCAATTTAATGATTCTTTTAAATCCTCATATGAAACTCTAAATGCAATATGACGTAAAGAAGGATGATATTTCGTTTCACATTCAGAACCTTCCCATAACCCCAGCCAACTCATTCCTTCTTCAATCCAAAAGAATGCTGTTGATTCATCGCTCCAAGCTAATTTCAACCCTAGTTTTTCATAAAATTCAATTGAGTTTCTTAAATTGCTAACCGGTAAGTGTGCTTCGTATATTCCTTTAATCAATTTAAATCCTCCTTTATTCTTACAATTTCTTATCATTACTATAGCTGTTAAAAAAGAATATAGAATCGAGTAAAAGTATGAAAGTACATACAACTTTAGTAGTAAATAATCTTATTTCAATTAAGATTTATGCAATTAAGAAATTTGTTTATTTAAAAGGGATTTATCAAATTGAAAGATAAATAAATTGAATAGATACTTAATAAGGGGATGATATAAATGAAAGTAGTTGTAAAAGAATTACGACCATTAGAAGTGGCATTCATAAGAAGAACTGGTAGTTACTTTGAACCACAAGATCATTGGGGGAAGTTATTGAACTGGTCTATTGAAAATAAGCTTTATCCACCGGAGCAATCATTTATCGGAATCTCATTAGATAATCCTGAACTTGTTGCAAGCCATATGTGCCGACATGATGCTTGCGTGACCATACCTGAAAACTTTGAAAAAGAACAACATGAGGGTGTGCAATTTAAAAGTGTAGATGGAGGTCTATACGCTCTATACGAATTCTATGATGAACCTCATAAATTAAGTGTAGCGTATCAATACATGTACGCAGAGTGGCTACCAAATAGTGAGTATGATGCAGATTATGATAGAGATAATTTAGAGTTTTGCTTAAATAATGTTGCAGAAGATTTAGAAGGAAAGTTAAAGGTTGATTTATTTGTGCCAATTAAAAAAGTACCAATAAATATGAATGCAAATAAGTAGTATGTTTCTATCTAGCATTATCTTTACTATATTTTTTATTTGCTAATCAAACAGTAACGGAGGATACCGGCGTATTGGATGATATATTTTTAAAAGATTATTGGGTAGAGAAAACATTAAATAAACAATTAAATGAGACGAGCATATACTAATAAATGACACAATGCATAATTTATAATCGTATTTGAAGAGCACCTTAAAGTGCTCTTTTTTTATTGAAATTCATGCACTTATATAAGTTGTTCTTAATTTGAATCATCGTCCTTATATTATGTAATTTTGCATAATGTTACATAAATTGTGTATTTTCCCTTTTTTTCGACAGGAACAGCAAGTATACTTTGTACAAGCTTTCTATTTCAAAAATTATACGAGGTGAAAAAATGAAAAACAAAAAGACGTTAACTAAGGTAGCATTAACAACAGGTTTAGCTTTAACAGCAGTAGCACCATACGGAGTAGGTCATGCAGAGGAAACAGATCAACTACAAGTTCAAATTCAGGAGGAATCATTCCGTTCAGGTGAACTTACACAACCGTCACAAAAGGCACCAGAGAATGTAGTAAAAGATGCTCTGAAGGAGAAAACAGAACAAGCTCTTTCTCCAAAGCAAGTCAATGGAGAAACTGGAGTAGATTATAAAGTTCTTCAAAAACGTGGTTCATATGATGGGACTACACTTGTACGTATACAACAAACATATGAAGGAAAAGAAGTATATGGCCATCAATTAACTGCACACGTAGATCATAACGGTGTTATTAAAAGTGTTTCAGGAGATAGCGCGCAAAATTTAAAACAAGAAGAATTGAAACAACCTATCAATCTATCAAAAGATGAAGCAAAACAATATATTTATACGAAGTACGGGAACGATATCAATTTTATTACTGAGCCAGAAGTTAAGGAAGTTATTTTTGTTGATGAAAATAATGGCCAAGCTAGCAATGCGTACCAGGTTACATTTGAAGCTGCAACACCAAAATATGTTTCCGGAACATATTTAGTAAATGCACAAAATGGTGATATGTTAAAAAATATGGTACAAGAGTCTAACTTGAAAGCAAGTGAAAAACTAGTTGGAGCCTTAAAGAAAAGTAAAAAAAGCAGTCTTACATCATTAACGGGCACTGGAAAAGATGATTTAGGGATCTCTCGTTCATTTGGTATTTCTAAACAAAGTAATGGCAAATATGCTCTGGCTGATTATACAAGAGGGCAAGGAATTGAAACATATGATGTGAATTACAGAGATATTACGAAAGAAGAAAGCTATTATCCTGGTACATTAGCAACTAGTACTTCGACAACATTTAACGATCCAAAAGCAGTAAGTGCTCATTACTTAGCAACAAAAGTGTTTGATTTTTATAAAGATAAATACAATCGTAATAGCTTTGATAATAAGGGACAAAAGGTAGTTTCAGTTGTACATGCTTGGGATTCTGGAGATACGAATGATCCGAAAAATTGGCAGAATGCGTTAAGTGCTAATAATGGTAGTATGCTTGTGTATGGAGATCCTATCGTCAAAGCATATGACGTAGCTGGGCATGAATTTACACATGCTGTTACTTCTAGTGAATCTAATCTTGAATATTACGGTGAATCTGGTGCGATAAATGAGGCACTATCTGATATTATGGGAACATCTATTGAGAAATACGTAAATAATGGAAGCTTTAACTGGACGATGGGAGAACAAACTGGATCTGTCTTCCGTGATATGGAAAACCCAGCTTCTGTTCCATCTTCACTTGGAGTACCTTATCCAGATGATTACAGTGAATTTAACGATTTTAATGGATGGGATCAAGGCGGCGTTCACTTTAACTCAAGTATTATTAATAAAGTTGCATATCTCATTGCAAAAGGCGGAACTCATAATGGTGTAACTGTTAAAGGAATTGGTGAAGATAAAATGTTCGATATCTTCTATTACGCAAATACAGATGAGTTAAACATGACTTCTAATTTCAAAGAATTGAGATCAGCATGTATTCGAGTGGCAACTAATAAATATGGTGCGAATACAGCGGAAGTTCAAGCAGTACAGAAGGCATTTGATGCAGCGAAAATTAAGTAGGTTAGAAATATAGTTATTATTCATATATTATTACATTATGAAAAACAGCTAATATCCTTAAAGGACATTAGCTGTTTTTTTACGTAACTATGCATTAGTGAAAATATACTTACTTAACAATAATTAGGGAGGATATCTTTAAAAGTTACGTCAAATATGTAAGGTTTATAGTATATAAAAACAGAAAATTAATAATATATTGACCTCTTAACGGAAAGTGCTATAGAATGAAAGCGATAACAAACGATTGCTTTATAATGATTTCCCTGATCTTTTAGTATTTACAAATATATGAAGACATAAACAAACCTATTTTTTTATACATTAATGCAAACGTTTTCGTATTAAAAGATCATTGAAATACATATGTGAAATCAGCCAATATGGGGGTGAAATAAAAGAGATTTTTAGATTAATTTAAGTAGTTGTAATGTAGTACGAGCAGAATATAACGTTCATGCTATTTAAAGAAAGGGTGTATGTGGTGCAAATGATAAAAAGATTAATTAACAAATCAGTTTTATTACTTACTATAATCGTTATGTTATCATCTGTTTTCTCTTTTCAAAGTGTAAAGGCAGTTTCAAATTCGAAAACAACTGAAGTTATCATTCATTACAAAGAACAGTCTGGAAATACAAAAGACTGGAATCTTTGGATATGGGGAGAAAATGCAAATGGTAACTCATATGAATTTACTGGTGAAGATGAATTTGGAAAGTACGCAAAGATTAATATAGATGGTGACTATAATCGTGTAGGATTTATCATTCGTACAAATGAGTGGGAAAAAGATGGTAGCGATCGTTGGATTGAAAATATAAAGGACGGTCGTGCTGAAGTATGGATTCTTTCGGGTGATGAAAAAGTATATAATTCTAAGCCGTCATCGGATCTATCAATTCAAAAAGCAACTATTGATAGTTTCCATGAAATTACTGTAACGACTAATGTCCCGTTTAATATTAGAGAAAAGAAAATTGAAATGGAAGGGATTAAAATTAAGAGTATTAGTCCTTATGATAAAAACAGTGGAGATATTACGAATAAGTTTAAAATAATTACGGAGCAGAAAATTGATTTAAAACAGACATACAAAGTTAAAATCGAAAACGTAGCTGATACGAATACTGAAATCGGTAAAGTAATTCGTAGTGAGGAGTTTGATCATTCATTTTATTATGGTGGTAACGATTTAGGGAATATATATACACCACAACATACAAAGTTCCGTGTATGGGCTCCTACTTCGAGTGAAGCGAAATTAGTTACATATAAAAAATGGAACGATAAAATAGGTACTGAAATAAACATGCAACAAAGTGAAAAGGGCACTTGGAAAGCAGAACTTAAAGGGAATCAAAAAGGTCTCTATTATACGTATAAGGTAAAAATTGGTGATAAGTGGATTGAAGCCGTTGATCCGTATGCGCGTGCTGCTTCTGTAAATGGAGATAAAGGTGCGGTTGTTGATTTAGAAGAAACAAATCCGAAAAAATGGAAAGCAAACAAAAAGCCAAAATTTAAAAATCCAGAAGATGCTATTATTTATGAATTGCATGTACGTGATCTTTCTATTCAGCCCGAAAGTGGCATTAAACAGAAAGGAAAATATTTAGGTGTAACAGAAAAAGGAACAAAAGGGCCAGAAGGTGTAAAAACAGGACTTGATCATATAAAGGACCTTGGTGTTACTCACGTTCAGTTTTTACCGATATTTGATTATGCTTCAGTAAATGAAGAGAATGTAAACGAACCACAGTATAACTGGGGATATGATCCAAAAAATTTCAATGTTCCAGAGGGATCCTATTCTACAAATCCATATGAGCCAACTGTTCGAATAACAGAATTAAAGCAAATGATTCAAACACTGCATGATAATAATCTTCGTGTTGTAATGGATGTAGTGTATAACCATATGTACAGTGCTACTGAATCTAATTTTCATAAGTTAGTTCCAGGTTATTATTATCGTTACAATGAAGATGGAACATTCGCAAATGGCACTGGAGTAGGAAATGATACTGCTTCAGAACGAAAAATGATGAGGAAATTTATGATAGATTCCGTCACATATTGGGCAAAAGAATACAATTTAGATGGATTCCGTTTTGATTTAATGGGTATTCATGATTATGAAACGATGAATGAAATACGTAAAGCTGTTAATCAAATTGACCCTTCTATTATACTGCATGGAGAAGGATGGGATTTAAATACACCTCTTGCAGCTGAGCTGAAAGCAAATCAAAAAAATGCAGAGAAAATGAAAGGGATTGCTCATTTTAACGATAATATACGTGATGGATTGAAAGGTAGTGTATTTGAGGAGAAGGAAAATGGTTTTATAAATGGAAAGGAAAACATGGAAGATCGTATTAAAAAAGGCATTACGGCAGGGATTGACTACGATACAAATTCGTCGACTTATCAAGATCCAGAGCAGGTGCTAACTTATGTGGAAGCACATGATAATCATACATTATGGGATAAACTTGAGTTGACTAATCCAAGTGACAGTGAAGAAGTGCGAAAACAAATGCACAAATTGTCTTCTTCGATTTTATTAACATCACAAGGTATTCCGTTCTTACATGCGGGACAAGAGTTTATGCGCACGAAATATGGTGATCATAATAGTTACAAATCTCCAGATTCAATTAACCAGATGGATTGGCTGCGCAGAGCAACGTTTAATAATGAAGTAGATTATATGAAGGGTTTAATAGAATTACGCAAAAAGTACTCAGCTTTTCGAATGACATCTGCAGAACAAATAAAAACACATGTATCATTTATTGATGCTCCGAAAAATACTGTAGCTTATACAATAGAGGGGAATAAAAATGAATACTTTACGGTGGCTCACAATGCAAATAGAGAAGCTGTTGAAATAACACTTCCATCGAAAGGTCCTTGGAAAGTACTAGTAGACGGGAAGCAGGCAGGAAGTAAACCACTTTATGTTGTCCATGATAATAAAATTAAAGTTCCTGCGTTAAGTTCATTTGTTTTAAAGTTAAAATAGTATAATTTCACATACTGTAATTATATTACAATTTAATAAATAAAAAAGAGAAGAACTCACCAAGGTTCTTCTCTTTTTTATGTGTGATTAGGGTTTCCGTAATTGTAGACATACGAGTTTATGAATATAGCAAAAGGCAAGACGATGAACCTATTTACAAAGTGACGAGAAAATGACAAAACTGTAAGAATGCACGAATGTTTGTAAGAAAGTTCGATGTTTTCCTTTTTCTTTTTTTATTAAAGTGAAAAAGAAGAAAGCGATTTCGTAAGGTGTTGATATTTTTAGATGAGTACAATAACCAAAACGATTCATGTAATGAAGGTATATAGCAATCAGTCAAACACCTTACGAAAAAGGAGGGATTTGAAATGTCTTTTTCTCAATTCAATATTGATATTTTTCGAGCACTTAATGATTTAGGTAAACAATATTCATTCCTAAACCCGGCCATCGTATTTTTGGCAGAATATATGGTATATATTTTAGCTTTAATTATTTTAGCTTATTGGTTTACTGGGTCCAGAAAAAGTAGGATGATGGTTATTCAAGCGATGGTTGCTTTTGTAATTGCTGAAGTAATCGGGAAAATAGCAGGGAAATTCCATCTGAATTATCAACCGTTTGCAGTATTGCCTGATGTTAATAAACTTGTTGACCATGCTGTAGATAATTCATTTCCTAGTGACCATACGATTCTCTTTTTTTCAATTTGTTTTTCGTTTTGGCTTGTTCGTAAAAAACTGGATGGCTATGGCTTATACTTGCACTTTGTATAGCGATCTCTCGTATTTGAGTAGGGGTTCATTATCCTTTTGATGTTGCAGTAGGGGCTTTAATAGGGTGTATTTCAGCGGTAATTTCGTATTGGTTAGTACCGAAATTCTCTTTTATTAGGCAATTACTTACTCAATATGAAAGAGTAGAGAAACAAGTTTTACCATTCAAAAACAAATCAAAGGGGTTGTAAGTACAGTACTTTATCATCTCCATTACTATTCTCCACAAATTGAATGGACCAAAACATCCGATACAGCCAAGAAGACGAAAAGAAATAGGTAGTACGTCTAGGTAATAAAATAGCTTATTACATAGACGCATGATCTAAATACTGTCCCGTTCACATTTTAAATGTATCGTTATTGCAGAATTAAACCTACAATCATAATGAAACTAAATAGTATCATCCAACCAAACGCACAATAGCCAAAGAATCTAATCCATTTTGGTAATTGATTCATGTTAACTTTATTTGTGGGAACCCCTTGCATAAAAAACATCATTTTTTGATCTCTATCCCTATTATTTTGTTGTTCATACATAAAATCATCACCTTTCTAGAACCATTGTGTTTATAGTATATCAGTTTGAAAAAAATTATGTATAAGGGCTAGTTTGCATACGAATCATCCTTTATATTTAATCTTTAAGTACAGCCTATCACAAAAGATTTTTAAATTAATCCGAAAATTCTAAATTAAAAAATTCATCGATTACCTAAGGTGAAACCGTGTGCTTTCACATCAATTAACAAACAGAAAAAGGATTTTTGATTTAACTCTTAGAATATCATTCTATTAGGAGTTCTTTCATATGAATTGTTTTTTGATTACTTTTGATAATAACTAGGAAATATAGAAAGGTTGTGAATTTATTTGGTGGGTTATAAAGCTATGCTGTTTGATTTAGATGATACGTTACTTAATAGGGATATGGCCGTAGATACATTGTTTTTATTTGTTTTAGAAAAGTGTTATGAGGATGTTAGTGATACAGTCAAAAACAATATGCTACAGAAATTTAAAGAATATGATAAAAGGGAATACGGCATGAGTGATAAAACGATAGTTTTAGAATCATTGTTTGATGAATTTCCGCCGAAGTATAGATTACCACGCAATTACATTGAAGATTTTTGGAATGAAAAATTCCCTAAATGTTTTTCAATAGACAAAAATACTATTCATTTCTTAAATCATATAAAGAAGCACTTTAAAGTTGGAATTATAACAAATGGTTCAAGTCAGAGGCAAAGGGCTAAAATAATTAACACGAATTTAAACAATTACTTTGATACGATCATTATTTCTGAAGAAGTAGGATTTAGTAAACCGGATAAACGTATATTTGAACTAGCATTAAATAAGCTTAATGTGCAACCAGAAGATGTATTATTTATTGGAGATGACTTAGAAAAGGATATTGCTGGTCCTCAAAATGTAAATATAAAAGGGATATGGTTTAATCCTCATAGAATCACAAATAAGACTGAAATAAAACCGTATTCTGAGATTGACACTTTTGATAGTTTATTAGGTTATATTACTCCGCAATATTTTTATAATAAGTAAAAATATTGCGGAGTAATGAATTTTTATATTCTAAACAAATAATTAAGAAAGATTTCATTTACCGCATTGTAAGTAAAAACAAAGAAACACTTAAATCTCTACTTAAGGGAAGTGACTTTATAGAAACACTCATTACTGGTAAATGTTTAAGAAATAAACAAACTAAAAATACAAGTAAGGAATGTATTCTTAATCTCGCATTGCCCCCGCCTCTCGAGAAGTCATTGCTCCTTGTCCTGTTCTTACATCATTTTGAATTTCTTGTTTTACTTTTTGCGCATCAGTTGTAGCAAAATCTGATTTCATATTAGAAGCAGACTTTATAGCTTTTTTAGGATATTGCATACAAACCCTCCTCAATTTAATACTTTACAAACTTATTATTTACAAAAATACACTCTTCATCCCACGAATAATTAAACACATTTTATTTAAAGTAAAGTGGGAATTATAAAAAGAAGAGTAAGGACAAGTGACAAGGTTTTGAATATGATTACATGCAGCGGAAAAATCTATTCAATATAGATGCTTTGTACAGAAGATTACCCCATAAGGCATTTATATAAGGCAAGAAACAAGAATAAGAATAAGAAACGCTAATGATGTATTGGTGGCTACATGATATGGATGGAGACACTGGTTATTGGAAAGAGTATTTAGCGACAACATATCCTGAAGTGTTTGCATAAAAAAAACTCCAAATGGAGGCTTTTTTATTTAAGTAAAAAGTAAATTAAAGTAATAATTATATCTTCCCTTTTCACGTCACTCATGATTATATACATTCTATACAATGTAGAAGAACTGATGTTTGTGTTAAACTAAGAAATGAACAAAGGGGGAGTTTTCTTGAACCATTATAATGATACGATCCGAAATTTAGACAATATAGTTTACAAACCTAATAATTTAATGATAACGAATGTAAAAGAAGAAAAGCAAAACGCAGAATATGCAGGATGTATATTTCACTTAAATAACAAAACCATTCGTTTTAGAAAATCAAAAATTACTCCTAATAAAATTGGTCAATTTGTTTCTTTTTGGGAGAAAGATGACAATATGCAAAATCAAGCGTTTTCTTATGACGCTGCTCCTGATTTATTAGTTATCACTTGTATAGATGATAATAAACTAGGACAATTTATTTTCCCTAAAGAGATTCTTCTTAAGGAAAAAATCTTGAGAACAGAAAACCAAAAAGGCAAGATGGCTATGAGGATTTACCCTATATGGGATACTCCTGTGAGCAACCAAGCTAAAAAGAGCCAACTGTGGCAAATTCAATATTTTGTTGATTTAAGCGATCATAATAATTTACCTATAGACGAACTGTTAAATTTGTATTCGTAGCTTCTTATCTTAAGTAATCTTGTGAGTTAGACTTTTTGTACCAGTACAGTTAAACGAAATGTACATTGTTTCAGTACCCCATCAAATTTACAATCAACATATACTATTTTAACTTATACATTTTAAGGGGTGCTGACTATGACAAGTCTACAACATAAGCTGTTTACAAGATTGAATCTCGCAAAGCGTACTGAAGTGAAATTTGAGGAATTAAATACAATTCTCTTTGCATTTGCACACACTATACCATTTGAGAATTTAGATGTAATAGCACGTAATACGAATATAATTACTATGGAAAATTTACAGAATAAAATTTTAACTCGTTCCCGCGGCGGGCTTTGTTATGAGTTAAATACTCTCTTTTACTACTTTATAAAAGATTGTGGTTATGATGTACAACTCGCATTAGGTACCGTATATAAAAATGATATAAAGGCATGGGCACTTGAGGATGGACATATAACGGTTATTCTAAATTATGATAACGTACGATACGTAATTGATGTAGGTATTGCTTCATTAGTACCTCTAGTCCCGGTACCTTTTACTGGTGAGCCTATTTCTTCTAAAAATGGTACGTATAGAGTGATACGAAAAGATACGAGTAAAGAGAATTACGTTCTAGAAAGAAAAGATACGAATGGTGAGTGGAAAGTGTGTCATGCTTTTTATAATCGTATAATTGATGAAATAGTAGTGAATGATGTTCAAAAAAGAGTAATAGAAGATGAGAAATCTATTTTCAATAAGGGCCCAATTGCAGTCAAATTGACGGAATCTGGCCATGTCTCTTTAACAAATACTAGTTTAACTACAATGATTCACGGTGAAAAAACGAAACGTGAAGTTACAGAAGAGCAATATAGAGATCTTTTATATACTTTATTTGCTATTGAGTTATGATAAAACAAATAGCTAGCCGGTTCTTATAAAGAATCGGCTATTTTATTTTGATTTAAAACAATTATTAAAGTTTGATTTTCTTAATAGATATAATACACTAGAACAGTATGAAAAAGTATAAACAACGAATTTTGAATGTAAAGGAAGATCTTCATGTCAATTATCGATAAATTGAAACTTAATAAGTATACGAATATGGTTGTTATTAATGAACCAAGTGATTACGAAGTTTTTACAGGAAAAGAAACTGTATTTTCAAAAGAACACGATGCCATTTTTATTTTTGTAGAAACACTGGATGAAATGGTGAAACAAACGAATTATATTATTAGTAATGAAGAATTATTAATTGAAAAAGGATACGTATTCTTCGCATATCCGAAAAAAGGTAATTCTCGCTACAGTACGTTTATTCACCGTGACGAGATGTTTCCAGCATTAAACGTTGGAGAAGATGGATATGTGGGAGAAAGCGATATTAAATTTGCGCGAATGGTAAGTATGGATGATGTTTTTACTGTTGTAGGTTTAAAGCGTGAGAAGAAAAAAGCGACGAAAACGCCTGCAATGAGCCAATGTGTAGCTGATTATGCAGATCGAATTCAAGATGTTGAATCTTTATTAGCTAATCACCCAAATGAACTTAAGTTTTATCAAAGTTTAACACCTGGATACAAAAAAGATTGGGCACGTAATTTGTTTTCTGTAAAACAAGATAAAACACGTGAAAAACGTCTTGAGAAAATGATTGAAATTCTTTCGCAAGGATATAAAACGATTGAATTATTTCGTAAAAAGAAAAAGTAAGACTAGCAATTCACAATGATGCAACAATTAATTGCACTTGGCACATTGAAAAAAGGATTCCTTTCAGTATACTAAAGTATGTTCTTATATTTAAATAATTAGCAAAAGAGAAAAGGTGTTTGAAATGAAATCGTATATTGTAGTTGGAGCGGGTATTTTAGGAGCGTCTACTGCTTACCATCTTGCTAAGGCTGGCGCGAATGTTACTATCGTGGATCGTCAACAAGTAGGTCAAGCAACTGATGCTGCAGCAGGTATTGTCTGTCCATGGCTTTCGCAACGTCGTAATAAAGCATGGTATAAAATCGTTAAAGGCGGTGCACGTTACTATTCTTCGTTAATTCAGCAATTAGAAGATGAAGGTGAAACGGACACAGGTTATAACCGTGTAGGTGCAATTAGTTTACATACTGATGAGAAAAAACTTGATCAAATGGAAGAGCGAGCGTATAAACGTCGTGAAGATGCCCCAGAGATTGGTGAAATCACTCGCTTATCAGCTGAAGAAACAAAAAAATTATTCCCAGCATTATCAGAAGAATTTAGTTCTGTTCATATTAGTGGTGCTGCAAGAGTAAATGGAAGATTATTACGTAATGCATTAATAAGCGCTGCGAAAAAACATGGCGCAACTTTTATAAAAGGAGATGCAGTATTAGTCCGTGAAGGTAATCATATTACGGGAGTTATAGTAAACGATGCAACTATTTTAGCAGAAAAGGTTATTGTAACTGCAGGTGCATGGGCGAACGAAATCTTAAACCCTTTAGGAATTAATTTCTTAGTTACGTTCCAAAAAGGACAAATTGTTCACTTGCAAATGGAAAATACAGCAACAGAAAATATGCCAGTTGTTATGCCGCCAAATGATCAATACATTTTAACATTTGACAATGGCCATGTCGTAATTGGTGCAACACATGAGAATGATACTGGTTTCGATCACCGTGTAACGGCTGGTGGTTTAAATGAAGTATTCCATAAAGCATTAACAGTTGCACCTGGCTTAGAAGATGCTACTATGCTTGAGACGAGAGTTGGATTTAGACCGTTTACTCCAGGATTCTTACCTGTTATCGGACCGCTTCCTAACTTCGACGGTATTCTTGTTGCAAACGGATTAGGAGCTTCAGGTTTAACTGCTGGTCCATATTTAGGATCAGAACTCGCTAAATTAGCGCTAGGACAACCAATTGAATTAGATTTAAACGATTATGACGTTGCAGGCGCAATTGAATAACATCGGGTATGAAAAAAATACACTAAGCAAATTTGATAGAAAATAAGCGTTTTTTTCTTCGCGAAGAATTAGACAGTTTATGAAAAATAAAATTCTTCAAAAATAGAGGGCTGACACCATAAACCTGCATTATTCATGTAGAATTATGATGTCGGCTCTTTATTCATATGTATTTAAAGCCTATTTTCGAGAGGAGGTTAAGCAATGAGAGCACCATATCAAGTATTAATATTTCCTTATATAAAAATTGATGACTCTATTCAATATGCGATTTTCAACCGAAGTGATTATGGTTATTGGCAAGGCATAGCTGGTGGTGGAGAAGACGGTGAGATTCCTATTGAATCAGCAAAACGTGAAGCGTTTGAAGAGGCTGGTATTACAAGAGAATGTTCATATATACAATTAGATTCTGTGTCTTCACTACCAGTAGAGGATGTAGTTGGAGGGTTCCTTTGGGGAGATGACGTTTATGTAATAAAAGAATTTTCGTTTGGAGTTAAAGTCCCTACAAAAAACATCTCATTATCTAAAGAACACTTAAATTATAAATGGTTATGTTTTGAGGAAGCCGTAACGTATTTGAAGTGGGATAGCAATAAAACAGCATTGTGGGAATTAAACAAAAGACTATTAAAACAATAAAAGTGTTAGCTAACAAAGATAGTAGTGGAACAAGAATTGAACAATTAAAAAAAACAAATATAGATTTGGCATGACCAATGAACTGAGAGAACTTGCACTTAGAAAAGCCTTATACAGTTGCCTATGAAAAAATAAAAATAGTTAGAAATATTTTTTATTGTATGGTTTTTGGCTCTGAATAGCGGAATACATATTAAGTATTCAACAGTTCAAATAAAATTCGCTTAGTGTATATTTTCGTTAAAATGTGGGTAAGCCCCTTTTAGCAAAACCGGAGTGGAAACGATGAGTATAAATAGTTTTGTGGGATTGATAAAGGATGAATTATTAAAAGAGGTAATCATAAGAAGTGAGGACGAATTCGAGCCTGTAGTAGTTAAAGATATTCCTAGACTTTGGAAGTGTTTAGGGAAAGGTAATTATGCTGCAGTATTCATGCACAGAGAATTCAAAGATTGGGTAGTGAAAGTTTACGCGCGAGAAGGAGAAGGAATTGAAAAAGAGTCAGAAGTATACCGCAGAATCGGAAATCATCCTTCTTATTCAAAGCTTATATATAAAGGAGAAAATTTCATAGTATTGAAACGTTTAAAAGAAATTACCTTATACGATGCTATTCATAAGGGAATTAAAATTCCTAAGCAGGTAATCCTTGATATAAATAAAGCTTTAGAGTATGCAAGGAAACAAGGATTAACTCCTTGTGATGTTCACGGGAAAAATGTGATGATGGAAAAAGGAAGGGGATATGTAGTCGATGTATCTGATTTCTTAAAAACAAAAGAAGATAGTAAGTGGAGAGACCTAGAAAAGGCATATTTTACATTTTATTTGCCTTTCATTTATAAATTGCCTTTCCCTGTTAAAATACCGTATTTTATGTTAAACATTGTTAGACGTTCGTATAGAAAATATAAGAAACTTAAAAAGAAATTCGAATTGTAAAAAGATCACATACTTATAAGTGGACCACTAGTAAACAAAAGGACCGTACATATTAGACATTTCTAAAATGTACGGTCCTAATCTTATATATTTTTTTATTAGTTATTTCACTATCAATTCCAAAACGGGATATTTTGAATAAATGAAACCGTCAAAATAAGTGTTGATGCGGAACCAGCAGTTAATAGCATTACAAATCAATATTTTCCTGTTAAACCACCTTTTTTAAATAGAAATACGACTGATAAAATAATAACAACAGCCTTCAAACTGCCCCAATATGGATAAATAGCATGATCTGTTAGATTAGCATGCTGAAAAATGTTCTCTAATCCAAAAATCCCAATAATGACCGCTAAAAGAAAAGCAGCTTTTCCAATAGTTGTATTACGATAGAGGGTAAATAAATATAGCGCAAATATAAGTGGTAAGATGATTTGTAGTAAAAGTGTCATAAGTAGCCCCCTAGTTTATTTATAATTACATTATATACAAAAATGTAATAAAAAGGAATGCTACTTATTTGATACTAATAAGATTACTCTAATCATACTCTTCTATTAAAAAGAATATAAAGGGGTGTAAAGTTAATTGACAAAAGTTAAGGTTCATTTACGACCCATTGTTCATAACATAAATTTACCGACTGTCATAAAAACAGCAATACTTCCAGATGAATCAGTTGAAAGACTATTTATCGCAACCCAATTAGGAGAGGTTTTTTACATAGGAGATGGAGTCATAAAAACATTTTTAAATATTCGTCAACGTATTATTAAATTAGGTACATCTGAAGAAGGTGTCTCTAGTAGCGGCTATGATGAACGTGGATTGCTTGGACTTGCGTTTCATCCACAATTTTATCAAAACGGTTTATTTTATCTTCATTATTCAGTAGCTGGAACTCAAGGACCCGGTGCACTTTCTGAACAATTTAAACCGAATCCTTGTGACCCGAAAACTTTAAACTTAAAATGGCTAAATAGAGATACGCAATATGATCATATTGATACAATTGAAGAATGGATTTTACAGTCAAACGGGCAACCTCAAAAACGTAGAACATTACTTCATATAAAACGCCCATTTTTTAATCATAATGGAGTAAATACTTTAAACTTTTCTCCAGAGACGGGGAAACTTGTATTTACAAATGGAGATGGTGGGTCGGGTTATGATCCGTTTAATTTAAGCCAAGATGATTTAGAATTAGCAGGTAAAATAATTGAAATCGATGTAAGTAGAGATACATTCATAAATAATCCTCCAGTAGTTACACGCTTTAATGAACTTCCTCTATCGATACAAGAAACACTTACAGTAATTGCGAAAGGCGTCCGTAATATAACCGGTATTTCATTCCAAAGGTTTTATAATCAATATATTAAATATGCAGGTAATGTCGGACAGGATATTGTAGAGTCTATTTTTTCATTTGTTCAATATAAACCAATTCCGGTTACTGAACTTATTAAAATGCATGTAATGAGATTCACTTCTAATCAAGATGGATTTATTAATTTTGGTTGGAGAGGATGGGAAGGAGAATTACCTACTTCTTTTATACGGCACTGTGCTGATCATCCTACTTTAGATGAGAGAACAATGGTTTATTATAATGAAACAATAGAATTATCCGCAAAGCGTATGCAGCCGCTCATTAGTTATTTTCATAAAGACCCGAGACCAGATAAGTTTGGAGGAACTTCACTTACAGGCGTTCAGCCATATATGGGAACTGCAATCCAAAATTTATATGGTAGCGTTGTATTTACTGATCTTGCTAAGAAAGAAGAATCTCGGCCGCCAGTTAAAGGTGTTTTAGCATATACTAGAGCCGGTATAGATGGTAAACATACTGACTTTCATGTTATTGAAACCAATTATGATTTTGGTACGCAAGCAGCTTATTATATGAGTTTAGGAACAAATTTGGATCAAACTAGGTTATATTTAGGAGTTTACGGTTCTATGAAAGTAACTGATTTTAACAAAGGTACCATATTTGAAATTATTCCTTAAAAAGATATACACTTATAGTTTATCCCCTAAAGGTCTTCTTTATAAACGTCTATTGTATTGTGATTAATAATAAGCAGAAAGCAAATCATAAACAACTAGTGTATGAATAATATAGAAAGTGAGGAATGAGATATCTTTAGGGGGTATATTGATGAATCGGTTTGTACGTTATTGGTATCAACTTATGATAGAGAATGATACGAACTTTGTTCATAAAAGAAAATTGTCCCTAGCAAATAAGCTAGTCATTACAGCTTTAATGAGTGCTTTAGCCACCATGTTTCAAGCAGCGGGGAATTTAATTCCTGGTATAGGGTTATTCATTAGTCCTTTTGCGACATTACCCATTTTTTTGGCTATTTGCTACTCTATTCGTGAGGGAGTACTTTCTTTTATCCTTACTATTCTCTTATTATTTATTATCGAGCCAAGTGAACTAATTGTTTTCCCCTTTACTACAGGTTTATTAGGTATAGCTTTAGGGCTTTCCTTTATACAATTCAAGAGGAGAATTTGGGTTGTTTCCTTTTCTGCGATTTGTCTACTTATAGGAATTATGATAGTTCTCGATATTTTCCGTTTTCCCGTACTTGGTCCTACTATTCATACAACTATGGATATAAAAATTATTTCATCTATATTTATACTGAGCTTTCTATACTGCTGGATCTATGCAGGGCTTTGTAGCATATTGTTGAATAGAGTATATAAAGCATTGTTTTAACAATTGTATAGAATGGAGATTTAAAACATGTATAACGTTGCAATTAGGAGACCAAATTCGGATGATTTAGAGGAACTTCACTTGTTTTTCCGTATAGTTATTACGAATACATATAAAGACGAAGGATTATCACAACAATTGGATGACATAGAAAATGAAATTAACATGAAAAAGCAATATTTGAAAACAGATTTTGATAGTAACGGAGAAAAACGTTACTTTTTATTAGCAATTGACACAAATAACGATAAAATCATTGGAACAATTGAAGTTGGCCCAGCAAGTACATTGATTACTAGTTGTACAAATGGTGTACTTAAGGATTTGTATGAAATAGGAACTGTATTTATACTTCCGGATTATCAAAGAAAGGGTATCGGGAGTTTACTACTACATACAATGTTTCTTACGTTACTTAGCAGAGGAATAACAGAATTCTGTTTAGATAGTGGATACAGAAAAGCGCAAAGTATATGGACGAAGAAGTTTGGAGAGCCTAGTTATGTACTAAAAGATTATTGGGGAGAATCAAGTGATCATATGATTTGGAAGAAGAGTTTACACGATACACCTATAATATTTGAATTATAAAATGAAATATGCCTATGAACGTAGCTTTTCTTACATATGTATGCTATTATTTATCTTTATAATAAAAGAGGACGTGAATGAACTTGATTAAAATTAGTATCCCTGAAGTTGATGTTACAATTACTGAACGTAAACAAGTTATTAGAGGAGACGAGCCAAGAATTACGCCAATCAATGGTTTTATCGATTTCCACTTGTTCCCTAGAGATAAAGGCGGCATTTTTATGTTTTACAATATTAATGACGAACTACTTTTCGTAGGTAAAGCTCGTAAAATTAGACAACGTATTAAGAAGCATTTCGAAGACAATGTTTCACCAATTAAAAATCACCGTGATGAAGTATACCGCATTGATGCATGTATCGTAGAAGATCCAACAGAAAGAGAAATTTATGAAACATATATCATTAATGAATACAAAGCAAAATATAACGTTGATAAAGTATTCTATAAATAAGTAATAAAAAAACAATCCTAGCACATAGAGTGGGATTGTTTTTTATTTAAAATTAGTCCTCATATTTTTCTACTTTTTTTAAATGATTCGCAATAATAAAACAGCATACTCCTATACATATAAGTACAATTCCAATCGTTTTATGTTTTCCCAAAAAGAAAGGAATATCAGAAATAACATTTGTCATACATAACCCTACAAACACAAGGATCGGTCCTAGCCAAAGTAATACATTGCCGAATTTTGTGTGCTTCCACATAATAACCCTCCTCAATCCTCTTTACATATATATCCATAAAATGAAAGTAAATTCATAGAGAAATATAGTTTTTTTCATATCGAAAATTTAACCTTCATATATTGGTACAAGCAAACAAGAAAGGGGACCATCATGAATTGGTTAGAAGCTTTTATATTAGGGATTATACAAGGTTTAACAGAGTTTTTACCGATAAGTAGTACAGGTCATCTTTATTTAGGAAGACATTTGTTTCAATTAGATGAAGCAGGATTGTTTTTAGATACGATGCTGCATATTGGCACTTTGCTTGCAGTGTTTATTTATTACAAAAAAGAATTTATATATTTAATCAAAAATCCATTTTCAAAACTAATGCTATTACTTATTGTCGGGACGATACCTGCGGTTGTAATTGGATTGTTATTTAAAGACTTTTTTGAGGATATTTCAAAAACAGGTATTACAATTGGTTGGGAGTTTTTAGTGACAGGGTTCTTTCTCTACATGGCAGATAAACAAAAGAATGGTCGTAAAAAAATGGACGACATTACATATAAAGATGCATTTATCATCGGTTCATTTCAAGCGGTTGCTATTTTCCCTGCAATTTCTCGTTCTGGTATGACAATCGTCGCTGCATTATGGAGAAAGTTAGACCGCGAAACCGCAGCTTACTTTTCTTTTTTATTATCAACTCCAGCCATTGTCGGAGCAATCATTTTGCAATTTGTAGATGTTTTTCAAGGGAAAGCAGAATCTATTTCTAGTACATCTTTAATTGTTGGAACGTTATCAGCTGCGTTTTTCGGTTACATAGCCGTTTCGTGGATGATTCAGTATTTAAAACGTCACTCCTTAAAAATATTCGCTTATTACGTCTGGGGATTAGGTATTTTAATTTTAACGTTACAATTTACTCATGTGTTTTAATTATAATGATAAAGAAGTTAATGAGTTTAAGATCCTGTTTCATTCATATAAGGCAGGATTTCTTTTTATTAAGGGGGAAAACATGTTTAATAAGGCTATCGTTATTGGCGGAAGTATCGCAGGAAAGCTCGCCGCAAAAGCATTATCAACTGCTTTTAAAGAAGTAATCATTATAGAAGCCGGTGAAAGATGGGATGGAAAAGCTTCGAGAAAAAGAGTCCCACAAAGTAATCATCCTCATGTGTTATTAAAAGGCGGAGAAAACGCAATTGAGGAATTGTTTCCTAATATTACGAATGAACTAATTGAAGCAGGTAGTATCGTAAATAACTTTACTCGTGATTTAAAATGGCATCAATTTGGTTCATGGAAACAGCCATTCATAGGAGAAGTACATATGATTCAGCAAAGTCGTTCTATGCTCGAAGCACATATTCAAAAACGCATTGAACAAATTTCAAATATTACTATTAAATATGAAACATTGGTTGAAGGGTTAGTAGTAAATGAAAAGCTTAATAAAGTGTGCGGAGTAAAAATGGAATGTTTAAATACAGGAAATCAAGAAGAAATTCATGCGGATATTATTGTTGATGCAAGTGGATTCGGTTCAAAAAGCATAGCGTGGTTACGAGAATACGAAATTGAAGTGCAAGAAGAGAAAGTACGTATTGATTTATTTTACGTAACGAGAATGTTTAAACTTAAAGAAAATGAGAAATTAGACTACTGTAATACGCTAATGTCTCCAAGTTTCCCTGATAATCCGTATGGCGTTCTTATTCAAACGATTGAGGATCATCGTTATTTTGTTACTTTCAGTGGATATGCAAATGAAAAAGCACCACAAACAGATGGAGAATTTTATAATTTTGCTGAAAACTTATCAATCCCTCATGTTACAGATTTTCTTAACAAAGCTGTGGCAATTTCAGATATCAAAACGTATAAAATTCCTTATCAAGTACGTCGGAGATTTGATCTCACCACAAATATGCCAGAAGGATTATTAGTCGTTGGAGATGCAAATTGTCGTTTCGACCCTGTTTTCGGTCAAGGTGTTTCAGTTGCCGCTATGGAAGCTCACCAATTGCAGTTACTTTTACAAAGGAGACAAAAGCTCGATCATGCATTTACACAGCAGTTTTATAAAGAGACCGCTCATATCATACAAACTCCGTGGGAAATGACAACAACGGAAATATCACGTCATCCACAGCTAAAAAGAGAATTAACGATAAAACAAAAATTTCAGCTATGGTATACGAAACAAATATATCAACTATCTGCAACTGATTCTGACGTTTATATTCGATTAGTAAAGGTGATGAATTTAATTCGTAGCCCATTTCACCTATTTCATCCAAAAGTGCTATTTGCTGTGTTACTGAAGCAAAAAAATAGCAGGAAAATCGTTGATTAAAAAAGAATATATAACAGTTAGTAGATATAGAAGGGGTAATCGAGATGAAAATATACATAGAACAATTAAAGAAACACGATGCTAAAGATTTATTTACGTTTGAACTTACGAATAAGTCTTTTTTTGAAACAATGGTACCTAATCGTGGCTCGCAATATTTTGATTTTGAATATTTCCAAAAACTACTAGATGATTTATTAATAGAACAGGCGGATGGAGAATCTTATTTTTATTTAATTCGTAATGAAGAAAGTGAAATTGTAGGAAGAATAAATTTAGTAGATATAGATTCGGAAACTCGAATCAGTTCGTTAGGTTATCGAGTGGGAGAAAAGTTTACTAAAAAAGGAGTTGCAACAGCAGCCGTAAAATTAATTTTAGACGTAGCGAAAAATAATGAAATTAATGAGGTTCATGCTAAAACGACTACTAATAATCTTGCATCACAAATTGTATTAGAAAAAAGCGGGTTTTCTTCTTATCAAAACGAAGCAGATACAACATCTGTAGTATTAAATGGAGAACATGTGAATTTTGTACATTATATTTGGAGAAATACTTCGCACTTATAATAAGGGGGACTTATTCATGAATGATTTACGTTATCCAATTGGGCAATTTACATATAAACGTCCTATAACGGAAGAAATGATTGATACGTGGATTCAAGAAATTGAAGATTTACCTAATGAACTAACGAAGGCAATTAAAGATTTAGATCAGAAACAGTTAGACACACCATACCGCGTTGGTGGATGGACAGTTCGTCAAGTAGTCCATCACGTTGTTGATAGCCATATGAATAGTTACATACGCTTTAAATTAGCACTAACAGAAAAGAATCCAACGATTAAACCATATAAAGAAGAAAAGTGGGCAGAATTACCTGATTCTAAATTACCAGTAGATGTTTCACTAGTAATGTTAGATTCATTACATAAAAGATGGGTTAACCTTTTATATTCTTTAGAACTTAAAGATCTAGAAAAGACATTTAACCACCCAGAGACTGGTGAAACAAAACTTGCTGTTGCAATTGGACTATACGCATGGCACGGACGTCATCATACGGCTCATATAAATTCATTAAGAAAGCGACTAAATTGGTAGTAACGTGAAGATTACATTAGAGAAGGCGACAGAAAGTGATGCAGCAGTTTTATTTCAAATGCAAATAGACTCATTTAGCCCTTTATTACATAAATATAAAGACTATGAAACAAACCCAGCAAATGAATCTATCGAAAAAACTATTTTTAGAATAAATAATCCCAGCAGTAATTTTTATAAAATTATAATAGATTCGAGACTTGTTGGGGCGATATGTATATCCCAAAAAGAACTACCTTATAAATTTTGGATCAGTCCGATGTTTATTCATCCAATCTATCAAGGGAAAGGAATCGCTCAGAAGGTACTAATTTTAATTGAAGGGATGTTTTCAAAAGCACAATGTTTTGAACTTGCTACGATTTTAGAAGAAGAAAGAAATTGTTTTCTGTACGAAAAAATGGGGTATAAAAGAACAGAAGAAACTAAGAAATTAAATGATAAAACTACACTTATTTATTACAAAAAAGAAAGGTAAAGCATTTGAAATACGCTTTACCTTTTTCTGTTATTTGAGATTAAATATACAAAAATGATGTATGTTCTTCCAAAATACTCGGGTTAGTAATTTTAGAATTGAATAAACATACAAAAAATTATTATTTGGTGGTATATGTTACTAACGCTTTTTGAATGCTTAAAACACTATCGTCACCTTTAAATTCTTTCGTAATTGGTGTACTCAAACTAGATACCCAAATTTTAAGTTCTGCATCTAAATCAAAATGCCCAGCTGTTTCAATGCTAAATTGTGTAATGCTTTTATAAGGGATAGAATGATACTCAGTTTTTTTACCTGATATCCCTTGTTTATCTACTAAAATAAGACGACGATTTGTGAATACGATTAAATCGCGAATTAATTTATAAGCATGTTCAACTTTCTCATCGTCTAACATAATCTTCTCTAAATCACGTTCTACACTTTCTGTACTCGTATTTGATGCATTTCCTAAAATACCGCTGAATAAACCCATAGGAAATTCCTCCTCCATTATTTGTGTAATGTGTTATTTATATTGTACCACGCTCTTGACTAAGAAATAATGACATTACTTTAGTAGTTTCTGGTTATTGTTGTAACGCACTTATATCACCTTGTCTTAAAGTCTTGTGCTAATATGTAAGTAACAAAAAAGAAGCAGAGGGATATAGTATGAAGAATATCGGTTTAGTATTAGAAGGTGGAGGAATGAAAGGTTTATATACTGCAGGCGTACTCGAATATTTTATGGAAAAAAACTTATTTTTTCCTTATGTAGTTGGCGTATCCGCTGGAGCTTGTATGGGAGCAACTTATTTATCACGTCAAAAAGGGAGAAATAAAAAAGTAAATACAGAGCTAGTAGCAGATCATCGTTATATATCTTATCGAAATTTAATTCGAAAACGTGAATTATTTGGAATGGATTTTCTATTTGATGAAGTACCGAATAAAATTGTACCGTTTGATTTTCAAACTTTCTTAAACTCAAATGAACAGTTTGTTATAGGAACGACGGACTGCGAATCAGGACAAGCTATTCATTATAATAAAGCAGAACACGGAAATGATATTTTAAAAATCATTCGTGCATCTAGCTCAGTGCCGTTTATAGCGCCTGCTGTAGAATATGATAATCGAAAATTACTAGATGGAGGAATTATAGATCCTATACCAGTTTTAAAAGCTCAAACTGATGGTTATGAAAAGAACGTTGTAATTATGACAAAGCCAGAAGGATATGAGAAGCAGCGAAATAAATTTTCAGGGCTGGCTAAAATTTTATATAGGAAATATCCGAATATCGCAAAATCTTTAGTAGAACATTATCGTTTTTATAATGAGACGATATCTTATATGAATCAAATAAAACAAAAAGACAACTTTTATGTCATTCAACCAAGTGTACAACTTCCTATAAGCGGTATAGAGAGAAATAAAGAAAAACTCGTTAATTTATATAATCTTGGGTATACAGATGCTCAATATCATTATGAAAACTTATTAAATTGGATAGAAAAATAAAGGGGTGAAAAGTTGAAGTTAGGAAAACAAATTATTTTTAAGGAATTGCAGAACATGCATAGTCCATTGCACAAGCCGTTTCCTTACCGTGCTACAGCAAAATTGCAGCGAACTTTAAAGAGTAAATTTACCGAAGATGACTGTATAAACGCTGATTTTAATCATTATTGGATGCATACAGCAGCAACTTTAAATTCTGTACTAAATGAACAGAACAGAACATTACGTTTCAGCAAATCAAGTGGTTAAAGAAATCTTTTTTTGAGTGGTTTCCACAATATCGTTTTCTAGAAACAGAGATTATGAAGTATCCCATTTTATATAGAGATTTCATGAATTATGAAAAGACCCGGAAGCTATTACTTTATTATCTTACTGAATAAAAATTTAAACGTACAAGTCATGCTGCTTGTGCGTTTTTTGTTCATAAAATATACAATATTTACAACTTGTCCATGTAGGTATTTTAACGAGAAAAAAGAAGTACATATAGAATATGTGCGAGGGAGGAGATAGAAGTTTGTTAGCTGTTTTCCTTTCAATTCATGTCCAACTCAAATATTTCGAGTAAAATTCGTTTCTTAATGGTATTATCAAATATCAGGAAAACTAATTTAGAAATGAAGAAGGGACAGGTTTAAAATGGAAAACGTATCAAATGTAGATAAAGTAGAATCAATACAGTCTTTACAGTCAACAATCCGTAAACTTGAAAATGCCTTATCACAGATGACTCAAAAAGGCTCAAACACTACTTTAGTGAAAAAAAGACTCAAAGCAGTTAGTATCGGCTTAGCTATGTTAGAAAGTATTTGGGATCAAGAAACCCATCATTACACGCAAGAGGATTTAGCAGACGCTCGAAATGTTCTAATTGGTTTGCTTCCATCAATTGAAAAGATTTATGTTAAGTCAAAGCTCGGGAGTCCTCAAAGAACTCTTTTAGAAAGAAGAATAAAATCATTGGAACTTTCTATTCAAGCAATTGATCATTTTTCTAATCAATCACTTCTCTAAACACATAACTTACGACTACTTTTATATAGGGATTCTAATGAAAAACTACATATAGAATACTACAAAGGAGGAAGAGGGGTGACTACGATAATCAGTCCTAAGTTAGAAAAGCTTAAAAATCACTTAAAGAATGGGAATGAAAAAGCTCTTTATACTTTTTTGCATGAAATAAAGTCAAATCACACGCCACTAATAGAACAATGTCCTGTAGAAAGTCAGTATAAGCTTATAACGTATATATGGTTAGGCGATCAAAATACTGAAAATGTTTATGTATTCGGCAGTTTTCCTGGTTGGGATCTGTCTGTAAATCAATTACAACGATTGTCACAGACAGATATTTGGTATGTTACGTTTAGGACGAATAAAAGGTTCATTTCAACTTATTATTTTACAGTAAATGATGTTTTCAAAAATGATTGGATAAAGCGTAGTGAACAGTATCAACTAGACCAATTTAATAAAAATACATTTGGAGAAGGTGCCAATAAAGCGTCTGTGTTAAAAATAGATATGGAAGTGCAGTATAGCAGTCGTTTTCCTTCAAACCATTATCCATCCGGAAAAATTGAAACATATTCTTTTCATAGTTCAAATTTAAATAATACACGTAAAGTTCATGTTTATACGCCTCATGATTATTCTCACACTTCACATCTTCAAGAACTTCTCATTGTATTTGATGGGAATTCATTCATTAATGACCTTTCAATCGCAAGAACACTCAATTATTTAATTCACGAAAAAGAAATCCCATTTTGTATTGCTGTTGCTATAGATCCTGTTGATCGATTAGAAGAGCTAACTTATAACGATAAAATGAATGCATTTTTAACAGAGGAATTACTTCCATGGATTCAGGTGAAGTATCGTGTGCAACAAGAAGCGAAACATATAACAATTGCTGGTTTCAGTCTTGGTGGCTTAGCAGCTTGTTATGCAGCGCTTCAAAATCCACACATTTTCGGGAACGTATTGTCAATGTCTGGATCCGTACATTGGAAAAAAGATACTTATGAAAATAAAATTCCTTGGATTGAAAATCAAACTTCAACTATAGATTCAAATGCAACACAACCTCATTTTTATATCGCAGCAGGAGAGTTTGAAAACAAACCTCTTTTAACGGCTAATAGACGTCTGTATAAAGCTTTAAAAGAAAAGGAATACCAAATCACTTACGAAGAATTTCAAGGCGGCCATGACGGTATTTGGTGGCGGGAAAAGTTATTTGACGGGTTGAAAGCTTTAAAACTTACAAAAAACACACTATAAAATAAAAAGGAGAGAGAATCTATGAATCAAGAGGAACTAGATAAAAAACTAAAAAAGCAGGAGATTTTAGTAAAAGATGAGAAAGTTTGGTCCTATACGTATGAGGATCATATTAGTTCTATCGTGAAAGAAGCAGAAAAGAAAGGATCTTTTGATAATATGCCTGGTAAAGGGAAACCTCTAAATTTAGATAAAGACCTTTCGTACAATCCTGAAAAGCAACTGTATAGAACGTTAAAGAATAATCATGTTTTACCTAGGTGGATTGAGCTTTCAAAGGAAATTGATGATTTAAAAGAAAAACTGAAAGAAAATACAAATACTGCAGAAGCAGCGGATTTAATTCGAACTATTAATAAAAAGGTATTAGAACATAACTTACTATGTCCACCAAGTGCGCAAAAAATGAGGGTGAAAACGGACTTTTAACAATTTTTCATGAAGCTATCTCTTGCTATATAATTAAGTAAGGCATTTTTAATTCATTATGAAAGGGAGGCAAATGTAATGAAGAATACGTATCAACTTCAAATTCCGAAAGAACTAGAACAGTATCGTACTATTTTAGAAGAAAGTGTGAAACCGTATATTAAAGTGTCTGGAACATTAGCAGAGACAACGCTTTTTGAGAGTAAGTTTGGTGGATATCCGTATTTACCTATAGATCAAGAGCACCCTAAAGATTCAAATGGACAACCTATGATGTTACTTGCTCAGCTAAACTTTGAAGAAATGCCGCATGTTGAATATATGCCTCAAGAGGGAATGTTACAGTTTTTCGTAAGTGCTGCTGATGAGCTTTACGGAGCAGATTTTGATCAGCCAACAACTCAAAAAGACTTTCGAATTATTTATCATTCTACAATTATAGAAGACTTAAATAAGGTTATTACTGATTTTAGTTATTTAAACACTTTAGAATTAGAGGGCTTTATTATACCTGAAGCAGCGAAATTAAAGTTTGAATTGGATTATCAACCCGTAACGTCAGGGGATTATCGATTCGAAAAGATTTTTAGTGAAGATATTGACTGGGAAGAAATTGTTGATGAAGAAAATAATACAGAATTAGGCGAACTGTATGATGATTTATGTAAAGATCAAGGACATAAAATTGGTGGATATCCATTTTTCACACAGACAGATCCGAGAGAATGGGAAGAAAAATACCAACAGCATGACATCTTATTACTGCAAATCGATACAGATGATTCATTAAATATTATGTGGGGAGATTCTGGTGTTGCAAATTTCTTTATAAAAAAAGAAGACTTGTTAAATCTAGATTTTTCCAACGTGATTTACAATTGGGATTGTTATTAAAAATATATAAATGAAATACTAGCAAGTTAAAAAATCTTCCTGAAGGTAAGGGAGATTTTTTTATGTTAAAAATAAACGTTATGTTAACTAGAATACGAAAAATGGGTATAACAAAAGTCAAGTGTAAATAACAGAAATAACAATAAATAATGTGAAGTTGTAAAACGTGTGTAAACAGCAATAAATTCATACAGTAAAACATAAAATATAATTATTAATTTATGTTTTGTTTAGAAATGATTTTTCTGTATAAAAATTTCTCGCTGATCAAAAATGATTTTAATTCGTTTAATCTAAATCGATTATTGATTCAGATTTGCTGCGATTGATTGTATAGCAAAATAAACGGTAAAAACTGTAGAAATCCGTTTAAATAAGATTTTATGTAAATCTCACTAAAAATCTCTGTTTCGTCTCATTAAGTATAGTTTACTTGTTTTTTGATACCTGATATTGCTTTGTTTCTGTAACTGCCTATAATATATATTATGTTAACTTACCGAAAATAATAAACTTATTAAATATTAGTATAGGTTGTTGTGTCCCCTTTTTCACCGAATCAGTAATGTGTGACTGATTGTGTAGTTATTCGCTTTATCCTCTATATAAATTGGATTTTAAATAATAAAAAATACAATTCGTTTAATGTGTTCATTTTAAACGAATTGTATTGATATGATTGCAAATACGTTTTTAAAATTAGTTTTCTACAGCAATTGCTTCGATTTCAATTAATAAGTTATCGTTAATTAACTTTCTAACTTCTACAGCTGAACTTGCTGGAGGATTTTTAGTGTCAATGTATTGGTCTCGAATCTCTCTAACAATGGCCATTTGAGAAATGTCTGTTAGGAAAAATGTTAATTTGACTACATCATTAAATCTTAATTCCGAAGTTTCTAAAGCGCTTTTAATATTTTCGAAAACTTGTCGCGTTTGTGTAGCTAAATCACCAATGCCTACTATTTGACCATCAGTATTGATCGCTACTTGTCCAGATATATAAATTGTTCGTTTAGTGTTACTAACTTCGACAACATGTGAGTATCCAAAAGTTGGTGGCATCGTTTCTGGATTGATAAATTTCTTTTGCATGGCCATTCTCCTCTTTTAATATCTTATTTTCTTTATATTAGATTATCCATTATTTACTCATAATTATTTATCCATTCAGCTGCTACATTTGTAAAAGTATATTAACACTTTAATTTAAAGTTATTAATGGATTATGTACGTTTGATTTTTTTGTGCGCTTGTTATAATTACACCTTGTTTTATTAATTCTTCAGTTACTTTTGTATAGAAAAAGTGATACCACCAGATAAAAAACTCTTCATAAGTAATTTCTTTTGAGTATCTGCTGCTGGCAAAGTATTCTTTTAAAGGTTTATCATTTCCATTAAACAATAAGACTAAATCTTCACTGATTGTGTTTGCAATTTCGTTAAGCGTAGATAAGTCTTTTCTTTCAAACACTGGGATAATAGGTTGTGAGTTTTGATATAAGCCTAATTTTTCGTAAACTACGTTAAAATGTAAGTCTTTTTGTCTATCTGCTGCTACGAAACCTTTTACTAATTGCTTTTTCTTATAATTAATATCAGTAATATTGTTTTGAAAATATTCTTCAAATGTTTCGTTATTTGCTGTTATTAAATTTAATGTTGAATATCGAGAATTTCCATAAAGACCAATTTGAACTTCTCCTAAATCTAAATACGTATTACCATACATCCCGAAAGCCTCTATATCTGTTAGTTCTTGTTCTTGAATAGCATAATAAAATCGTTTCTTTTTTCTTAAAGGTCGTTTCTTTTTTAAATAGTTTTCTTCAATGTGATTTATTTGTCCAAAATCTAATAACACACCACTATACAATAAAAGACTATAAGATTCTCTAGATAAATGATTAAACGTGTCGATTCTTTTTGAAATATCTTCAATATGACTTGAATAGTTTTCAAAGATCCTAAGTGTTGGTTTAATTAGAGGTTCACAAAGGTTATAAAGCTTTCTTCCTTCACAAGCTGTTATAACCATACATGTTGGATAGTACCTCCCTCCTGTTTGTTTCAATAGCTCCTCTACTTCTAATGAATTAACGTGCTTTTCGAATTCATCATTTGTCCAATTTAGCATCATTTTTATAGCATTTGACTCAAAACCAAGATGAACCAATACAAGTAAATATTGAAGTTTCGTTCCTTTTATTTTTATAGCTGGCGAATTATCTCCAGATGAAATCATTTTAGTTTCATAAGCCGTATGTAATATATTCTCCGGACTATTATTAGTGGGCATTTCATATTCCCTCCCTTACTAGTAAGTTCATTGTAAAATCTATGTATATACTAAGTTCTATAAACGAAAATAAGTATCCTCTAATAATCTCAAATTAAAAACCTTAGCATAGAGATACTAAGGTTTCTTGCATTTTTATATTGAATGAATTCTTTCATAGTCTTTTTTAAATTGTTTATCATTTTTTAACCAACGTTTAAAAGTGGATTCACTTATTTTTAAATTAGAGCAAGCTGTAGCACTACATTTATTTTTCATATATTCTTTAAGAAAATTTTGTTTTCTTTGTTTAACGGCAGTTTGAGTTTGTTTTAATTTTCGATCTTGTAATTGGTCTAAACTCAGACTTTCCTTCTGAAACACTTCATATTTTCTATGCAAATAAATATTTTTGTCTTTATAAATCCAATTTGAAAATAGTTGTATTGATTTTCTCCCTGATAAAATAACGCGATAATGTTTGTTTTGATTTAGTAACTCGGCTCGTAAATTGCGATTTTGAAGAATTTGATGTAAAGAATTCATAAAAGTATATGATCCTCCTACAAAGCTTACTGTATAAGTTTCATAATTGACGTAACCATCCCCATCAAAATACCCTCGCACAAAATGATGTAAATATTCTTCTGGTACAAAAGGAAATTCAATGTTAAAAGATTTACATGGCTTAATTCCGTGAATGTTCATTAGATCGTATTTTATTGTTTTGCTATTAATATTTAGCATATATACGCCTGTCTTTTTGTTTTGGTAAAGTGGCTGGTTTGTTTTTAGTTCTTTTTTTATGTCTTCTAAAATATAACTTTCTTTTTGTGATATACTGACGCATTGATTTTCTTTTGGTATAACACCGTCTGCTGCTATAAATCCTAATATATAAGCCATATTATTTGACCACGTTTTAAAATAATCTTCTGATATGTCATACTTCCTCTTCCAACTCCCTATAGCACGCCTTGGAACGTTATTGTCTGTTAAAACCATACGAATATACCTTGCAGATACGTTAGCAAGCATAGCGATTTCTGAGGTACCCTTCCCTTCCGCATACAGATGAATGATTTCAGATTTTGATAGTTTACATTTTGATTTCTTTTTTCTCTCTATTTGCACTTACATCCTCTCCTTCCCTTTGATAATTAGAGACATATTTTCTTCTATAACATATAACAAAACATATGTTCTTTGTTGCTTATAAGAAGAACTTTACTAAATTAAAACAATTTACATTTACTTCATATTCCTTGTATCTGCTGCTGTAGGATTTACATTTTATATACACAAATAATGAATTTGACAAATTTATGAAATGTACTGTATTTAAGGTGAAAGGTAAAATGATTTCGTTTAAACTACAGATAGCTACAATAACAACATACGTATATTGTTAAACGTAAAAAGGAGAACGAATGAAAAAGAAATATATAAATCAAATTCATACTGATGTAAGTTTTAAACCGAAAGATATTATAGGTTTAATGACTGATTACTTTAAAATGAAAACTAAACTGCGTCCTATAAAGAATTTACCTATTGTTTTATCGGAGAAAAACAATAAGTCTTTAGAGAGTATTACATGGTTTGGGCACTCTGCTTCACTATTAAAAATAGAAGGTAAAACATTGTTATTAGACCCGATGTTTGGAGATGCCTCTTCCCCGTTTCCTCTGTTTAATAGTAAACGTTATAGCGGTACCTTTTCTTTAGAACGTGAAGACCTGCAAGAAATTGATGCGATTATCATTTCTCATAATCACTATGATCATTTAAATTATAAAAGTATTATGCAATTAAAAGATCGTGTAAAGCATTTCTATGTTCCAACTGGAGTTGCACAATATCTTATTAAATGGGGTGTTTCACCTAGTAAAATTAGTGAGCATAATTGGTGGGATGAAATTATGCTTGATACTATTAAGTTAGTATGTGCCCCTGCAAGGCATTTCTCTGGACGAGGTATGACAGATAGAGATTGTTCGTTATGGTGTTCATGGGCTATCCTTGGTCAAGAAACTAAAGTTTTCTTTAGTGGTGATAGCGGTTATGCGCCTCACTTTAAGGAAATTGGTAATAAATACGGTCCATTCGATCTTACGTTAATGGAATGCGGGCAATATGATCCAAGGTGGTCTGCTATTCATATGTTGCCTGAAGAAACAGTACAAGCTCATATTGATGTAAAAGGAGAATTACTTCTTCCGATTCATTGGGGTGCTTTTACATTAGCATTACACGAATGGAGTGACCCGATAGAACGTGTTACGAAAGAAGCTAACCGTTTAGGAGTTAAAATTACAACACCTCAAATTGGCGAATCTATTACGTTAAAATCTATAGACTATCCTTCATCAGCTTGGTGGAGAGAAATTTAATTATAAATAGAAAAAGAGCGAAATTTCTTATAAGGAATTCGCTCTTTTTCTGTTTTTAAACTTATTTCACTATATTTGATTTCCCGCTATCTAAAATTCTATTTGCTGGTACACTGGACATTTCAATCACTGTATTCATACTCTTATCAGTTAGTTCAACGAGTTCGTTTTCATGATTGATTTTCTGTAAATCCCACACCATTCCATTGAACTCGTTATGCTGTCCACTTACCTTTGCAATACTTTTCGTTTTATTTGTAGGTTGTATTTGAAGGTTTGTAAATAGGTTACCACTAATTTCATTTGGCGTTGTTACATTACTATCCATATAAATCATATTTACACAATCTTCGAGAGAGAAATTCATAAAACGGTTGGCATTTATCCATGCATGTCCAGATTGTGGTTTCTTTGCTACTAATTTCACCCCAGTTTCCATTCCTACAACTTTTATATTTTCAAAATTAATAAATGAAATTTCATTTTCCTTCCCACCAGAATACAAAGAAATGCCGGTGCCTTTATTCGTTTCTGTCCAATTGATAATATTTATATCTTTTATTTTTGTTTTGTGCCAAGTGTTATAATACTTATTTTTTCCGTCTAAATATATAACTTCAGAATTAAATGTAGGATCATCTATAGCTATATAAGCTCCTTCAATAGAAGCGTTTTTTTCTAACTCTAGAACTCTAAAATTACCTTCAACAACAAATTGTGTTCCATAACCAAATAATAACTTTACACCCTGTTTCACTACGATTGGTGACGTGATTTTATACTTCTTATCATCAAGCAATACTGTTTTAATTTTACTAGATTCTGCTTTATTAATAGCAGATTGTATTTTGTTTGAATCATTTTTACCTTTAAAGTCTTCTACAAACACCTTATCATTTTTAGCTAAACCTTCTTTTTTGTTGTATTGATAAAAAGCAATAGTAATTAGAACGATACCTATAAGTAAAATACTTATTTTCTTCATCACACTCATCCTCATATAAATTTTCTCCTTAGCTACTCTTCGAATAATCTATGGCTTTTATATTTAGGTGATAATTATTTTGCTGTGTATGATAGATTAAGATTCTTACTTTTTATAATGGAATTATATTATCTATAGAGTTGTCCTGCTTCGCTAATTCTTTATTCCTATAATCTATTAATTTATGATTAGATAAAATAAAATTATGCTCTAATATGAATTCATTGTGGAGCACTTCAACTAAAAATTTAGGTATCATCTCTCCTACGCCGTAATTATAGTCACTAAGAATCCAAGAAACCTCTTTCCAATCTAAAATTCCTTCTGAGACTTTTTTTGGAGTGTGATATGTAAATTCATTAAATAGCTCTACTAGATAAACATACATTCCGCCAGAATATGAAGAATCCTCCCATTTAATAATGCCTTTAAATTGAATTTGGTCATGTGTAACTTTTATATTAGTCTCTTCTTTTATTTCACGAATTGCATTTTCTAAAGGTGTTTCTCCCTTTTCTATCTTTCCTCCTACCCCATTCCATAATCCTTTTACAGGGTCATATTCTCTATTTAACATAAGTATCTCTTCGTTTCTTTTTATAAAACATAAAGTGTGCTTGTACATAATGTAATTCCTTCCTACGTTTTTAATAAGCTCTTACTGGAGATATAAGATGTACTGCTGCAGATTGTGCCCCTGCTTCAATTAATATCGGTCTCATAGAACCACTGAAACTTAAAGTAACCGTTTCTTCTTTTATTGCCCTTAAAGCATCCACCATAAATCGTCCATCGAAAGATATATGTAATTGTTTTTCACCGTGAATTGCATCTACTTGTTGTGTTTCATATATTTTTCCAATCTGAGAAGCATTAGAAGAAACTTTAATTGTAGATTCGTTTACAATTTCTAAGTTAACATTGTTATTTGCCCATTCGCTTGCTAATAAGCTTGATCGATCTACCCCTTGTAACATTCTTTGTCTATCTATGTTAATGACTGTTTGAAATTTATTTGGAATTAAACTAGATATATTAGGATATTTCCCTTCAATTAATCTTGAATATAATGTAGTTGTGCCGAATGTAAAAATAATGTGGCTTTCTGATAGATAAATAGAAACGAATTCTAAATTGCTGTTCATTAATTTTAAAAGTTCATTAATGGTTGCACTTGGTACAATACAATTCGCTTTCACATTAGTAGAAATTAATGTTTCACGTATAGCTAGTCTATGAGAGTCAGTTGCAGCGCATATTAATTTGTTGTGGTCTAACTCGATATGTACTCCGGTAAGAACGGGCCTAGATTCATTTTTCGCTACTGCAAAGACTGTTTGTTTAAAAGCATCAATTAATTGTTTTGTTTCTATTTGTATTTCTGCATGATCGTCTATTTGTGGTACGTTAGGAAATTCATTCACTGGAAAACTATTTAAGTTTAATGTGATTTCTTCTGATTGTATGGTAATTATTTGCTCATTCTTACTTTTTATTACTATATCGCTTGGCATTCTCTTTATAATTTCAATGAAGTATTTTGCAGGTACAACAATTGTTCCTGCTTTTAAGGTAGTCGTAATTTGTTCGTCACCCATGGAACTAGGGATGAATTTTTCGATAAAAATATTTGAATTACTTGCGATTAAAGTAATTCCAGATTGATTTGCAGTTATTTTTATACCGGATAGTATAGGAATTATAGCTTTGGTAGATATTGCTTTACTTACTTCTGAAAGTGCTTGAGTGAAATGTTTATGATTAACGATAAACTCCATTTTTTCCCCGCCTCATATGAAATGATATTTTTATGTTGCTTGATGAATGATTGTTCCATTAAAAATGTAAGGTACTGTTTCTTTCTTTTGTAAAATGTCTAGTAAATGTTCTGGTATACGCAAATACGGTGCTGCTATATGAAGTTCCATCCAAGTAATCTCTTCAATTTCTTTTGGTCTTGATATATATGTCTCTCCGCCGATTATTTCGCCTAAAAAATTAAAGAAAATTGCATGATGTCCTCTCTCTTCAAAAAAAGATTCGCTAATGTAACAAATACCATTTACAGTTATATGTAGACCGGTTTCTTCTTTCACTTCCCGAATTACTGCCTCTTCTAACGTTTCTCCCAATTTTACCGCGCCACCTGGTAGTGTGTAATAAGAACCATTCTTCCCTTTGTTTTTTACCATTAAGATCTTTTCGTTTGTTTTATCGTATAAAAGTGCATATGTAACATTTACTTTCTTCATCTAAGTCCACCTCTAATAATGGGAATTTTCTATCTTTGTTACATTCTACCATTTATTCGTTTTAAAATATAAAAAAGTTAATTGAGTATTTCATTTTTCTGTCCTTAGTAAAGGTAATAATCGATACCCCTTCATTTCTAAATAAAAAAGAGCGTATTTTGAAAGTAATTATTCAACGTACGCTCTTTATGGTTTGATTGATTCATTTTGGGATTCTATATATTTTCTAACCTTTTTTCCAAATAGTATCGATTATGCCCTTTAGGGTGATCTTCGCTTACTCCAATTACTTTATATCCATGTTTTTTATAAAAAGCAGGTGCCTGAAAGCTAAAAGTATCTAAATTGATTAGCCTACACTCTTTTTCAATTGCAAATTCTTCAATAAGTTTTATTAACTTGGTTCCATAACCTTCGTGTCTATATTCTTCAGAAACCCACAGGAAATCAACATGTACGTGATGCCAAAATGTAATTGCAGTTATTCCACCTACTATTTCATCATCTTCATTTTTCACTATAAAACTAATTTTTTCTGAAGGCTTTTTCTCTTCATCTGAAATATGTTTTTGATTATATTCAATTACTTTTTCTCTTATGTAATCACTATCTTCTTGGACCCATTGTTTTACTATTTTCATTTTAATCATCACGCTCCTTTTAAAGTATCTATTCAATTTAATAATCGTAATATCCTGTCTAACTTAATAGTCGTAGTGCACTGTTTCATTTCACTACAATTTTAAAAAGCCGTACTACATTTTATTTGTAGTACGGCTTTTTACCGCTTTTGATTCTTTTTAATTAAAACTTCCGTTAGTTTGAACGTATTAGTAAAATAATTCTATTGTATTACTGGGAAAAAGAATGAACATGCCTAAACCAATTAGAACGATTGGCACGATAATATGACAATTTCTCTCAAGTAATTTAGCTAAAATAAGAGCTCTTAACAATGTGTAGCTAATAAAACACCATATTGCTATCATGCAAAAAAAGATAACTAATGTAACAATATTTGTTGAAGTAAATGCAATAAAAGAAGAAATTATGGTTGTAACCAAAATAAGCCAACTACCTTTATAATAAAATAATGGTATATAAATGAAATGTTTGCCTAATAACAAAGCGGATTAACTATAGTTTTATAATAGCATTCTGATTCTTTTATAAAACAATATGAATATTTTACTTATCTGCTACTTGATTCGGTAATAAATAAACCACTTTATTGCTTCTCAAATCATTTCATTTTAAATTAAGTAAGTGTATTCTTCCTACACAATGGCTAAAAAGGGCAAATTAAATGTTGTGTAATATAAAAAGAGCCCTTTATGAGGACTCTTTTTAAACTTAAGCTACTTTTCGATATAAATGTTGTGTTTCTTTTTTCTTTTCTGCTTTTGGTGGACGAATTAAAATAGATATAACGAAAGAGATAACAGAAAGAACGCCGATTATAATAAAGGTTGGTTCAAATCCTCCAAGAAGCGCCCCGATGAATGATCCTGCAAGCGCACCAAATCCGAACCCTTGGTATACAATCCCGTAATTTGTACTATGTTTTTTTAAACCGAAGTAATCCCCAACAATGGCTGGGAAAATTGTAATATTACCACCAAAGCAAAAGGCTACGCTGGCTACACAAGCGAAATAAATCCCGTAATTTAGTGGAATGAAACTTAAAGCAAAGACTGACAATCCAATAATAACAAACGTTGCAGAGACAATTTTCATTCGACCAATTTTATCTGATAGCGTTCCAAGAATGATTCTACCTACTGTATTAAAAATTGCAATCATTGCGACGGCATTAGCAGCAGTTGCAGCGCTAAGTCCAACGAGCTGCTCTCCAATATCTTTTACCATACTGATTAAATATAGACCACCCATACACGACGTAAATAGCATAAAAAACAAAAGATATACTTGCTTCGTTCGCATCATTTCACGAGGCGTATAATCATTGTGTAACGTCTCAGTTACAGTGTTACTCACTATTGCTTCACGTAAGAAGAACGATCCGATTAATACTAAAAGTAAAACGATGATACCCCAATATAAAAATGCTTGTGATACACCAAGGCTATCGATCAGACTTCCGTTTATATATCTAAAGATTAAGCTACCCATTCCATATGCAGAAACAGATATACCAGAAATAAGTCCTTTTCGATTTGGAAACCATTTAATTAAATTAGATAATGATGTGATATAAGCAGTTCCATCTGCATAACCAACTACTACACCAGCTAATAAATAAAGTAATGGTAAGGAAGAAACTTGTGAACTAAGTATTAAACCGAGTCCCAGCACAATCCCTGCAGTAGCGATGAGTTTTCGAAGCCCTAATTTTTGCTGTAACTTTCCTGCAAATAATGTTGAAAATGATAAAGAGAAGCTTGTAATGGAGAAAGTTATCGCAACGGCATTAAGGTTCCATCCAAACTTACTAACAAGGGGCTGATTAAATAAACTCCATGTGTAAATTGTTCCAAGGCCAATTTGAACAATGATTGTACCTAGAACAATTAGTAACGGATTTATAGAGGTTTGTTTCATACTAACTGTCCCCTTCTTTTATCGTGACATGAATTTTCACAGTTAGTATAACCATCATAAAAAGCAAGATACTGCATGAAAAATGGAAATTGAATTCATGTACACAAAAAGACACTCCATAATGAAGTGTCTTTCTGCAGGTTATATTAGATTTACTTAAAGAAAGCTTTGTTAAGATAAGACATTTTCAAATGCTTATGTATATAGAGTACCAAAAGTTTTCAATCATGTGATGGGACTTAAGATGTATTTTTGATTCATCATATGGTCGGATAAACGAAAAATTAATATTCAATTTCATCAAAATCCTTCGGCTGCGGTACCGTTTGCATATTAGCTGCATCTTTCGGATCGCTATAAATTGCATTTTGCTCTGTATTTACATCTTTTATATTTTGCTTTTTGTTTTTATTCATTTTATCTTTCACTTTCTCTCACTCCTTTTCATTATAGGAGTAATTATGCCCTATTACCGTTACGAAATGTATCCACGACTAAATTGCTGAATTCACGTAAATAATATAAATAATTATCACCGCCGTAGTTATATCTTTTATTATACATTTTTGCAACAACTACATTATATTCAGGTATTACTAATATAGTTGGCCCCGTAATTCCTAATATTTGATATGATCCTTTTGGTACTCGTTCACCAAGTTCACTCAACTGTGCAGATTCATTTTGAACGAACCAAAATAACCCATTTTGTGGTAGTTCATTGTTTGTAAATGTTGGACTCTGTAAACTTGTCGCAATTTCTATCACTTCTTTTGGAACAATTTGTTTCCCGTTTAATACACCTTGATTTAAATGAAGATTTCCCCAATAAGCAAATTCTCTAGCTGAAACAAACAGATTTTTTTCCGTACCGTCATCTACTGTACCAATTGCGCTAATTGCATCTTCATTTGGATCATTAACGACTTCAACTAAATTTTCATCTTGCTGAACTCTCCAACCTGTTTCTTGAAAATTAGCATGTTTAAACACACGCTCTTTTAACAATTCAGGAAAACTTTTGTTATATAGCTGATAAATAAGACGTGTCATCATCCTTACATTAATATCTCTATACGCCCATCCTTGCCCCGGTTCAAATTCACGAAAAATTGTCCCGTCATTCGTTTCTTCTAATCCGTGCGAATGTGTTACTAAATGTCTTATCGTCGTTTTACCAAGCAATACAGGATCAAAGTCTTTAAAATATTTTATCGCTTCATCATCAATAGAGTTTATTTTCCCCTCGTAAAGCGCATACGCTATCATTAATCCTAAATAACTTTTTCTAGCAGAAGCAACGTTAAATTGTGAAGATGCTGTTACTCTCTTGTTTGTAGATGTATTTGTGTGATAACCACTATAATGCTCTAGTACGATTTTATTATCTTTTATAATACAAAGTGCTGCTGCAGAACTATGATTTTTTTCTTTTATATTCTCTACCCAAGAAATCAACTTATCATATGTATACAAATGAATCCCCCTTAACACTAATACAAAATTACAGCATGAAAGAAAAGTGCAAAATAATTTTCACACCTTTCTTTCATGTAAAATAGTTTTGATCTTCTATACCTAAATGATCCACCAGTTCCAGCAATTAAAGCAACCGAAACATCCTGCACAACCTACGCATCCACCACATCTGCCGCCACAACCACCGCAGCGTCCGCCACAACCACCGCATCCACCGCAACGACGTACATCGCCTTGAATGTAATAATATGGATATTGATTTTGTTGTTGATCCCAATAAACAACATTACCAGTTTGAAAATCATTAAGGTTTAATGATTGTAGTTCTTGTTGAAACTGATTCATTATGAAACCCTCCATTTATTAATGTAAATTCCGTCCAAATATTAAAGTTAATAAATTTTTGTAAATAAAGTAGAAACAAGACTATAGACTAAATGCGTACATCAACAAAATATGAACTTACACTAGGTGATGTACCTTGTTTTTTAGCCTATTTTCTTATTTTCCTTTTGGCGGACGGATTTACTATTGATAGAGGCGTTTAAAAATTGCTAATCCAACAGTTTAGTAGTTCATCACTTAATTTTCTTTCTAGTAACTCTTTAACTGAAGGAGCTGGCATAATTTTATACGTATTTAATGTTTCTTGATTATAATCTATCCAGTGAAACGCTAAATGAGATTCTTTAGATTTTGGTACGAAATCAATATGTAACTCTTGTGAATCTATCTCAAAAATATGATTGATTTCATGGTGAAGAACTTCTCGATCTTGCCATTGGTTTTCTATGACTCCTAAAAATTGTTTTATACTACAATTTACTCCGAGTTCTTCTTGTAGTTCTCTTATTAATGCATTTTCAGCTGATTCGCCAACTTCAACATGACCACCTGGTAAAAAATAATGATGGCCAATATATTCCGCCACTAACAATTTTTTATCCTTTACCATAACAGCTCGTACAATATGATGGAATTTACTTTTCAATTGATATTCCTCCTAGGTATTCAATTTATACTTGCTCAAAATAGTCATTTAATATCGGGATATTATAAATCATTGGTGTCTCATACGGATGAATTTTATTGATAACTTCAAGAGCATTTTTTACAAGTTCTCGTTTACAATTTATTTCAATTTTACATTCTTGCCCTTCACAAATCTGACCAATTTCCCCGTTAAAAGGTGATGCGCCTTTTAACCGTCTCCAGTATCCTTTCACAGAACTATAGGACAGACAATGATCATATTCTCCCGTTTTACAAGCACCAATTTTATTTAACTCATTCCTCAACATTTCAATGTATTCTTCAGGGATAAATACTTCAATTTTGACTTCAGTAAATTGCATAATTCATTTCACACCTTTGCTACATAAATAATTAAACGAATAAGCGATATACTTGCTCACCATCATAATCATGTCCCAATGATTGAAAACCATAACGTTCATATAGTTTCTTAGCAGAGATATTATCTTTATGTACTGTTAATCTAATTTCTTTACATGCCTTAAACGTATTTTTTATTAAGTATATACTTTCTTGTAATGCCGCTTTTCCATAACCGTTACCTTGCTGCGATTGATCAATAATAAATCCGTTAATCCAATACATATCCGATGTCTCTCTTACAACAGCATGCATAATAAAACCAACCATATGGTCGCCATCATATATCACAAATGGCATGTACTCTACATTGTCACCATCTGGTTTTATATATACTTTAGCAAGTGAAACTGCTACGGATGGAACAAATTTCAACTGATTTTCTTTAACTTGTAGCTTTAATGCTTCTTCCCAATTTTCTCTCGTAACAACCTTTAACTGGACATTCAATATTGTAAGCTCCCTTATATAGAGGATGTATGTTTATATTCAACGTAGTGAAACAATTCCCTTTGTCGACACCAACTTATAACATGGTTTTTATAAAATCTTGAATGAATTTTTGTTCATCTATTTCTAATGCTATATGGGCTCCTTCAGATATAGAGCTAGGGCGAAAATCAGCAAATGTTTGTCCTTTCGTATCTCCGTATGTATCTACATTTACTGTACGATGCACAAATTCAAAAAAACTTGGATTTACTAATCCACTTATTGCAACCACATCATGTAGCAAAGGTCCTTCGATAGATGGATTAAGTTTTTTGTATGCGGATAGATAGTAATCATACATTGGTTTCATTATCATATGAAATGGATTCTTTGTATTAGCTTGAATATAGTTAAATACATTTGGTGTTAACACAGCTTTGTTTGTTACATTTAAAGGGAATATTAATAAATTCTTTGCTTGATGGAAAACAATTTTACTTGCTATAGGATCGCCATACACGTTTGCCTCTGCTAATGGCGTAACGTTTCCTACTTCTAAAAAAACACCACCCATGAAATAGATTCCTTTTACATTTAGCATTAAATCATTCCATAAATTAAAAGCAATTGCTAACGAGGTAGATCTTCCTACATCAACAATCGTTAAATCTTTTCCGTACTTTATAAGAATCGCAGCAATACTGCCAAAATTGTATATTGGAATAGATAATACTTTTTCTGGAACATGGATGGGACCTAATCCTTCTGCTCCGTGAATTTCAGGGTAGTACGTAGTGATTTCTTCTGTAAGTGGTTTTGTTGCACCACTAATGACAGGAATGTCTTGTCTATTTGCTAACTGTAAAATATACGCTGCATTATGTGCAGCATGTATATGCTCAACATTTCCGTATCCGGTTACAATACCGACAATTTCAATTTCGGGATGCAGTAAACCATACATAATAGCAAATGAGTCATCAATACCTGGGTCTCCGAAAAATAATACTTTTTCCAAGAAATACCCTCCCTTCACAAAAACATAGAATCATCAATAACTATGTATATGAAAAAAACAAGTATATCTATGCGAATTTTAGAATGGATAATGTTTTACAAGATAGTAAAAAGGAACTAGCGTATGCTAATTCCTTTTTAATTAACCATTCTCAAATTTAATTAATTATCGTATCCATCATAAATTGCATCATTTATTTGATTTTGTGTCTTTTTATTATCAGGTACAGGTTTCCACCAATTTCCTGTAATAAATAACATAGTTAATAAATTATAACTATCACTAAAATAGCTTTCTCTCTTATTCTTCATCCAATCCCAACCGCTATTTACCCACTTTTGATTATTACTATCTGTTATACTTGCAGCAATAAACGGTGACACAAATACAGCAGTTGGATAACTACCAATATTGGATCCGTTTAATTGATAACCATCCACAATTTTAGAAGGAGTTCCATTCGTCTTATTTTGAATCCATGAAGATACTTTATCAGAAATGACTTTACTTCGCTTCTCACCGTACATCGCATAGTCCATTACAATTCTTAAAGGTACTCGACTAGCATTGTAATAATATGCATTTGTATATTCTGACTCATCTAAGAAGTCTTTAGGTGCGGGTTGTGGTGGGTTTTTTACAACGAAATCTGAAATAAGTCCTGTATTGGGAGAGTATTTATTACTAAATTGCGTATAAACATCGTACAAATTATGAATAACAGTAAGCCAAGTTTTATCACCTGTAAATTCATAAAATGCTCTAAGATGTGACATCATCCAATCAGATGGTCTCGTATCAAGTGAACTTTTAGAATCCCAATCTCCTAAATTTAGTCGGTTATTATTTGTAACATTACTAGCTTTAATACCTTTTGTAATCATGTCTTGTGCTTCTTTCAAATAATTAACTGTTCCATTAGATCCCCACTGCTTATGAGCAAGAAGAAGAGAATAGGCAATATCTAAATCCCCATCAGTAGCAGAATCAAAATGACCTTGTGCTTTTTTACTATCTGCGACAACCCATCCCATTAAATTAGGATTTTGAGAGCTTTTAAAAGTTCTTGCTGTTTTAAATAAACCGTCATAGATTTTTTGAGCATTCGAATCATAACCAGCCATTAATACTGTAATTATCATCCCATACCCTTGACCTTCTGAAGTTCCAAGTGGCTTAAATCCATCCGCATCGCCCGTAATCTCTCCGTTTACGTAATAACCACCAGGTAAAGAAGATAAATCATTTTTCAAATATTTCTTTTTCCAATTATCGTAGTAACTTCTTACAGAAGCATTTAAACTTTCCTGTGTAACATGATTCGGTTTTATAACACCTGCATAATTAACTTGCTGGGGAAAGGGTTTCATTTCCTTTGCAGCAGCTACTTGTTGACTAACTACGGGAATAGAATTTTGTACTGAATTGTCCGTTACAATTGCTGCGAGACTAGAATTAGAAAAACTAGCTAGTCCGATTCCTATAATAGAAATACATGTGAAAATTTTTCTTTTTCCATCCATTATGTTGTCAGCTCCTTTTAAAATGCTTACTACATAAAATGTAACATACAATATTTAACTGAAATACAAAATATTATATTTATCAACATAAGAAAGAAACTATATAAAAAAGTATCATAAAATTATGATTGAATTACATTATACGGATTGATCATTTGCTAAATTCCTATGTTTTTCTTTTCTTAATACTGGTATATGAACAATCAAAATTCCAAGTATAGTAATCCCCCCACCAATTATTGAAACAAAAGTCGGTACTTCTCCTAACCATATCCAAGCAACGAAACATGCAGTTATTGGCGTTAAATATAGAGAACTTGTTGCTTCAGAAGCACCAGAATGAGATATGATATAAGCCAATGCGATATATGGGAGTACTGTTGGAAATAAACCTAAATATATAACACTCATATTCACTTCAAGAGGAGCTGCTAGTATTTCTGTATACATTCCAGGTAAGAAAATAAGCATACATACCGTACTAGATAGAATTGTATATATCGTAAATGGTAAGAAGCCGTACTTTTTTAAGTAAGAAGTTTGGAAAACAAAATATAAGCTTTCTGAAATTGCTGCTAATAGTATAAAAAATCCCCCACTATTTAATTGAATAGCATCTCCTTGGCTAAATGATATGAGAGCAATTCCTATAAAACTAATTACACCACCGATCCAACCGTTTAATTTCATTTTTTCGTTCAAAAAAATAGAAGCAAGAATTGCCGTTACAATAGGTGTGACGGAAACAATTAAGCTTGCAGACCCAGCATTTACTGTTTTTTCGCCGTAGTTTAATGCGATGTGATAAAAAGTAAATCCTAAAGCACCAAATATAAAAATTGCTGGGATATCCTTTAAATCCGGTAGCCGTAACTTATATTTAAAGGAAAACAAAAGAAGTATAAATGAAGCAATTAATAAACGTAGTAAAGTTAGATGCTCAGGTGTATAAGATTCAAGCCCCATGCGAATTGCCGGAAAAGCAGATCCCCATATAAGAATCGTAAAAGCATGAGCACATATAATGCGTAAATCCCATTTTTTATTATGCATGTTGTTTCTCCCTCCCTAATAAACCAACCATTTTTAAATTACCAATTATTTCTTTTCATCATATTTAATAGTTGATACAATGTCTTCAACCAGTTTTTTATCGTAAAAACCAACCACTTGGTATTTTTCAAGTGAACGAAGGAGTTTTTTGATGACAACTAGTAAAAAACTGCCTAAGTATCGGCAGATAGTAGATTATATGAAAGAAAAAATTGAAAATGGAGAATGGCCAATTGGAAGTAAGATCCCTAGTCAAAGGCAGTTAGCAAAATCATTTCAAGTAAATCGTAGTACTGTAATAACTGCACTAGATGAACTTATGGCTGATGGATTGATTCAAGGGAAAATTGGAGCAGGAACAATTGTAACGAATAATACATGGTCATTATTAGCAACGAATCCACCACCTGGAGGAATTAGATTATTTTGGATATGAGGAACAAAAAGGGTTTTATCCGTTACGTGAAGCAATAAGTAAATACGTAAAATCATTCGGAATACATACGTCACCGAGTTCTATATTAATCGTCTCGGGTGCATTACAAGCATTGCAATTAATATCAATTGGTCTTTTACATAGAGAGTCCATCGTTTTACTTGAACAACCTTCATACTTATATTCGCTTCATGTATTTCAATCAGCAAATATAAATTTATCTGGTATAGCTATGGATCATCACGGTGTTTTACCTAACGAATTATCAAAACACATTAAATATAGTAAAAAGAAAAACATTTTATATTCTATCCCTAGTTTTCAAAACCCAACAGGGATATTAATGTCTAAAGAGCGAAGAAAAGAAATAATAAAAATATGTGAAAAGGAACAGTTACCTATTATTGAAGATGATATTTACCGCGAGTTATGGATTGATGAACCACCTCCAGTCCCTTTAAAGTCGATAGATAAACATGGACATGTATTATATATTAGTAGCCTATCTAAAACACTTAGCCCAGGACTTAGAATTGGATGGATTATTGGACCGCAACCAGTTATTGATAGATTGTCAGATATAAAAATGCAAACAGACTATGGATCGAGTTCATTATCTCAAAGAGTTGCTGCTGAATGGATAAATAAAGGTTTTTATGAGGAACATGTTGCAAACGTAAGAATTCAACTAAAAGAACGAAGACAAATCATGATACGGGCTTTAAATGAGTATTGTGCAGATGTTGCAACGTGGGATATTCCTAGTGGTGGATTTTTTATATGGCTAAAGGTAGTACCTAGCATTCCGATGAAGAAATTATTTTCAGAGGCACTATCAAAAGGAGTTCTTTTAAACCCAGGACGTATTTATGAAGAAGAATCAGATCAGTACATACGTTTATCGTATGGATATGCTTCCCCTGAACAAATCACTAACGGGATTAAATTGTTAAGTGAATTAATTCGTAAGCTAATGGCATAACAAAAACTCCTCTTTTTCTATGGAGGAGTTTTTGTATATCTTATTTACCTGTACAGAGATAATAAAGTTGTTTAATTTACAATAAAGTCATTTAAAAAATAATATAGTTGTTTAAAAATCCTTCTTCTACTAACGAGGCAGGTTAGTGGAAGAAATAGCAAGTGGTTTTAACTAGGAGAAGTGTCTTCTGTTTTTTAAATTAAGAATATCGATAAATTAGGATTTATTTACTTAATATTATACTTATTTTCGGACCGAGGCATCTAATCGGTGAGTATATACAAACCAAGTAATGCTTGCTGTTAATAATGTTGACGAAATTAAAGCTGTAAGAACACTATATGTTTGCCAAATAAGTATCGTTGACCAATCGAAGGCAAAAAACATTATACACTGGGCAATCGTAGCGATTAGGAAAATAATTGTTACGATTGTTCTCTTTTTTGTCATCGGCTGCTGCTCATTCGTTTTCCTTTTTCTTAATCCTAAGAAAAATAACAGAACGGCTAATAGACAAAGAATAATTGTGGTAGACGACAAAATGATGTCCAAAAGCTGTGTGCCGCTTATCTCATATGACTGAGCTAGATTGCCGTTTAATATATTTTTAACTTTTAGTACCAGGTTTATATTGGTATTTGCGCCGTTGCTCAGTAAGCAGATGGCTGTTCTTTCATTTGGCAGTATGGCTACTTTGGTACTAAAATTTGGATTACCCCCAGTGTGTTCTATAAACGTTTGTTCGGCGTTTACCGACCAACCTGCCGCATAATACATATCATTGACAGCCGAAACAGACATATCACCCCTATGGGATTTTTCGATGGCCCTGTGAAATATTTCGGGTATGTCCTGCACGATACCCATCTGTATGCCCATCCAACGCGCCATATCTTTTGTATTAGAAATGATATAGCCGGCAGGTTTATTCCCAGCATAATCCGGAGCGTTAAATGGAGTTGTTATAAAAAAGGAAGAACGGTAGCCCTGTGCTAACTGTCCAGTGGCTTGAGCATCTTCTTTATAAACATACGTCTGGTGAAGACCTAAGGGTAGAAATACCTGTTCCTTCATAAAGTCTTCATAGCTTTGTCGTGATACAATCTCAATAACCAAACCCAATACGTCATAATTAACGGTTCCATAGTTATATTGTTCACCGGGAGAGAACGCCAATTCTGCATCTACCAGCGTTTCCACAGTCTTTTGCAACATATCAGGCGTATTACCTTGTGGAATATTTTGAGTATGTCTAATATTTGTTAGGCCGCTGGTATGGTGAAGAAAGTTATTTAGTGTAAGGTTTTGCATATCAACAGGTTTACCTTGATACTTTAACGTAAACCAAGGTAAATATTTTTGGATAGGGTCAGTCATTGATAGCAGCCCTTGCTCTTCCAATAGCAAAATCCCCATACCAGTAAAAGCTTTACTCACCGAGGCCAACTCATAGAGTGTATTTTCACTTGCAGACAGTCCCTTTTCAAGATCTGCATACCCAGAAGAAAAGTAGAACACTTCACCATCAGCAAGTATTGAGAGTGACATTCCAGGCACACCTGACGTACGACAGGCATCATCTAGCAATGCTTGTATTGCCACAGATTTCGAATCTGACAACGCATAACTTTGTGTTGCGAATCCTGAGAATAATATAAATATCGTTAATACAAAAACAAGAGTCTTTTTCATACACTCTCCTTTCTGAAGAATTATAAGGGTATAAATAACTTATTTTTATAACTATAAACTAAATTCTGATTTATATTTCTATTTATCTATATAATATCAAATAATTGTGAAGAGTTACACTTAAAGTAACGGGGGCGTTAGTTTAATAAGAAGTAAACAACTTTATTATTCATTTTTTAAGCATTACATAAGCAGATGGATATAATTTGAAACAACTTTAAAGAGCCTTGCTGCATATAGAATGTAGTAAGGCTCTTATCTTTTTTAATCAAAATTCAATAACTTTATTATCACTATACATTACCACAATCTCATTTCCTGCCCTAATAAAATAAGTCCTTCATAAGGATCTCCGTCAATATTTAATACTTGAGCAAAAGCAGGTTCTGTTTTTAAACCGTTCTCTTTTAAGCGAATAATTTCTTCTCTTATATGTGGATGCTGCATTAATAACATGTGTTCTACTATCATATGTCTATACGCATTTTGATTACGCACTGGCTTAGGTTGGGCAAATAATTCAAAATCAAAACCTTCAAATTTAAAATTCATCTTTATTGATTCGATATTTTTAATTTTTTTCTTTTTTATTTTGAATCCTTCATAAGAACCATATAAAGATCTCATTTCTTGTTCAAAAACATCAAAGTTATGTACTTCCATTACTATATCTAAGTCAGATTGAAGCGTATCAATTCTTATAGGTATAGTCCCGCAAAGAACGGGACTATACAAAGCTAAATCCTCCATGATGTTTAGTTTATTCAAAACATCATAAACCTTTTGTTGCTTGTCATTCCCTGATTGTAAATATGTAATAGATGTAAACATGGAAGTCTCTCCTTCATTTCACGTAATACGTGACTCACTAAATTCAAGAAAATTTGTTCTAAGAGTACCTTTATTTCAATATATTAAGACGAACAAAAGATATGTTTCAACTTTTCTCCTATACTGCAATACTATAAAAATAAAAAAGGAGGAATTATTATGAGCATTTTCAATGTTCTTTTAACCATCCACATTTTATTTGGAACAATATGTTTAATTACCGGTATTGTGGCGATGGTTGCTCAAAAGAAGAAAGGGAAACATACGGAATGGGGCGAAATATATCATGCATCCTATGTTGTCATTACCCTTACTGCAATTATATTATCCATTATAAACTGGGATAAAATCGCATATTTATTTTATGTAGCAATTTTCTCTTATGCTTTCGCGATTTATGGCTACCTTGCACGAAAAAAACGCTGGAAAAATTGGATCCACCACCATATTAGAGGTATGTTAGGTTCTTATATAGGTGCGGTAACCGCACTTTTAGTAAACGTCGGTATTCATATCCCCTTAATTAATTTACTACCACCTATATGGTTTTGGTTTTTACCTACATTGATCGGTATTCCTCTCGTAGCCAGTGTATCAAAAAAATATAAAAAGCGTAGTTAAAATTCATTACATTTTCGTTACTTTCTGATGATTACTATGAAAAATCATACTCAATGTAATATTTTATTTATAAATTGAAGGTCGTATTGCTTTAAGTTAATCACTTAGAGCTAAATAAAAAGAATCCAATAAAAGTATTGGATTCTTTTTCGGATTTCATTTTAATGTCGGCTCTATGTATTTAATGATGTTATTATCTGGATGACGAACTATTATTGAATAACGATGGATCCTTGCATCGTTTTTTAATCACCTCTTACATTATTCCTTTAAGAATTCTACTTTTAATTCATGAATTTTTTAACTTCAAAACGGAATGTAAACGATCCGGATAATTCGTAAACATCCCGTCAACTCCCCATAAAAGTAACTTTTTCATATCTTGTTCATTATCTACAGCAAATGGATGAACTTCTAATCCGTGTTTCTTTATTTTCTTTACGTAAGCTGAATCAATATATTTATAGTTCATTCCAAGACCAATGCAATATGTTTTATACTTTTTTATCTCTAATTCAGTTAATTGAACTGCCTTCTTATAGGATAATAATTGCACCAGGGGCATATTAACATGTAAACTATGTAGCTTTTGCAAACTTTCTTCACTAAATGATTGAATAATAACTTTATCCTGTATTTCATAGTGATTAATAATTTCTAATAACTTTTCTTCCATTCCTGGATATTCATCAGGTGATTTGGTTTCAATATAATAGTTCGCGTCATGCCCAAACACTTCAATTACTTCTTCGAGTGTTGGAACTTTAGCATTTTCATATTCTTTCTTTGCTAAATTTGGATACTTTTTATTGTAAGTAGAGCCTGCATTTAGTTGCTTTATTTCTTCTAATGTATGTTCCTTAACTAGTCCTGTACCATTTGTAGTACGATTTAATGTTTCATCATGCATAGCTACTAAATATCCGTCTTTTGTCATTTGGAGATCTATTTCTATATAATCGCCTTTTAATTGTTGTCCCAATTTATACGCAGCAATTGTATGTTCCGGTGCATACGCCGAAGCCCCTCTATGTGCAATGTTTTTTATATGATTCGATTGATTAATAGCTTTTGTGTACTTACGTTCATTTACTTTATGAAAAACAAAAGTACCTATTACTATAAAGATGCAAAGTATTGTAACGATATATATCTTTTTCATAATGATGTATTAACTCCTACATGAAAGCAATTTGGCTTGGATAATTTATTCAAATAAATGTCGATTTTCAAATACAGTCATTTGTCCAACAGATTGAAAACCAGCCTTTTTATAAATATTAATCCCATCAGGTGAAGCTTGTAATACGCATTGAGCAACGTTTAATTCCTTTGCTTCTTGCAGCAAGTAATGAAACATAGTAGAACCAAATCCTTTTCCTCTCATTTCTTCTTTCGTTGCTATATCATAAATACCAATACTATCTTTTGTACACACTAATGAACCAACCGATACGACTTCATTTTTATAAAACCCTAAGTACAGTTTCATATTTTCACTATTCCATAAATGGAAAGAAGTAGTTTGATTGTAGAATGCTTGTACATATATACCTTCCTCTGATGTACCAAATAGACTAGCTAACGCTTCTCCAAACTTTTTAATTTGTTCTGATGAAGATGCTTTTTGTATCGTAAAACCTTCTGGCAAGTTTGTTGTTGGATGTATTGTATGTAAGTTTGCTACCATCGCGATATTTTGTTCTGTTTCTTTTAATCCAAGCTTTATTAATTCATTCTTTATAGTATCCTCTAGCTTCTCGTCCCAAAACCAAACACTCATTGGATATTTCTTTTGATTATAGTATGCTACCTCCTTATATAATTTCTCGATATCTTCCGTTACATTATTGTTTAGTAAAGTAATGATATTAAATGTATCTGCAGGTAAACCACAGTCGACAGCAATGTAATCCTTCGTTTCTTTTACATTCATTCCCTGTGCCTGCCGTGCAATATATGAAGTTTTATATGTAAAATTATCTATTAGTAACTGTTTAAAATTCATTCATTTTTCTCCTTTCATAATATTTGTAATCGAATACTTCAGTATTAAATATAACATATAAGAAATGCACCTATTTCTATAAAAATATCTCTTTACATCACTCTTTGCGCCCTAAAAGAATAAAAAACGATATAACGTTGTCGGAATGAAAAAAGTGGTATATAATAAATATTAACATTACTAGTAATTATTTTAGGTATTCCTAGAATAAAGGAGCGATACATATGAAAATTACTATTTATTTCGGAAGTCATGAAGATCAAGATGTTCGTACTATGGACTGTCATTTAGATGTAGAAGATACAGAAGAGATTGTTTCTGTGTCATAATATAAATTGTATGGATGAACCCTCTTCCCTACAGCGTTTAAGGCACCTTTTGCAGGTGTCTTTTTTGTTGTTTTTTTCTTCAAAAACCCTTTACTTTAGAGCGTTTTAATAGTAAAATATAAACATACGAACAAACGTTCTTTTTAAACTTACTTGTACATGAAGGGATGATTTTTACAATGGCTCAAGCAAAGCGCAGAGGAAGAAAAAAGCAAACACCTATTATTTCAAATACAGGCTTTATCGGCTCTGTCTTTATTGATACATTGGAGTTACAAAAGAAATCCTATTATTTCGCTCGTAAAAAACTTCAAATTGTTCATCACGTATTAGATGGTCTCTCTGGAGCAACAAGTTCTTTATTTAAAGAACATAATATTTCAGCATATATGTCATGTGTATATTTACATAAACAAAAGAAAATCGGCTTTGTTCTTTCAACGAAACCATTTGAACAAAGTGACGGTGTTGCTTATTTTGTAAATTATTTAATCGAAAAGAATTTTTACGGTAATCATGACGAAGACGTAGAATATCAAGAAGTATTTAATACAGGTTTTATCGGTGTAGTATTCGCCGATTTATGTAGTATAGATCGCTTTAATTTCGAGTTTGAAATGGGTATGTTAACGAAATTAATGAAAGATATGATTATTCCGGTTAAAGAACTCTTTTTACGCCACAATGTACCGGCATACATTTCCACTTCTCATCTAGAGGAACAAAACAAATTAGGTTTCGTTCTATCTGTAAAACCATATGATGAACGTGCAGAAGCAGATTTATATTTTGAAGCGTATTTAAAAGAACGCGGGTTATTTATTGGTGATGAAGAAGATGATATTGATAAGATTGTTATTAGAAAAACAGCTGAATTACGATAGACAAGCGCAGGATTATCATCCTGCGCTTTTTCGATATTATTTAATTACGTTCAACACTATACCCTTTTGAATGAATTTCTAAATTCAATTTATTTGAGTAAGCCTGATTCAAAATAAGAAATACGATCCCTCCTCCAATTGGAAGCGTGTAGGCTGGAATATGATTTAATAATAGACCTGATAATGCCAGTGCTATCGGCTGCATCATTTTACCTATGCTTAATCCAATACTAAGCACTCTGCCCCTATATTCATCTGGAATCTCTCTTTGCATAAAATAAATTAAAGGGATATCAATTAATGCTATCATTAGCCCTAAAAAGAACATAATAACGCAATACGTAATAACGAATACAAAATCATTCACTTCGAAGCTTTTGAATAAAACTGGAATCCCTGAAATAATCATAATAACTGACAACATAGAACTTAGCTTTTTCAAAAGATAGGAGTAAGAAAAACGATCAGTTATCTTTTTTACTACCATTGCACCAATTATCATCCCTACTGGAAAAGTCCCTTGAATCATACCAAATTGTTTAGAGCTAAGATTGAGAACTGTATTAATAATGTATGGCAATGGAACAGTTACAGCAAACCCTAAGAAGAAATTAAGTGAAATTAAAATACAAAACGTATTTTTTAAGCTTTCCCGCTCCATTAAGTAAGAGTATCCCTCCTTTATATCTTTAATAAATTTAATTTCTCTAATTGAACATTCCTCATTTATGTATTGCTCACATAATTTAAAGTTTATAAACAATATGGATATAGCCGAAAGGATAAATGAAATACCATTAATAATTATAAAAGTTTTCATATCAAAGACTGCAAAAACAATGCCTCCTAACATAGGTCCTAGAATTAAAGATATAGAGTCGATAATTTTACTTATAGAGTTAAGACTCATTAGTCTCTCTTTAGAGACGATATTTGGTTTTGCAGCCTCTAACCCTATTCCAAAAAATGTTGTAAATACTGTCATAAGAAAGGTTGTAGTATAAATAATAAATAAGTTTAATCCATAATGGCTACTTAATATATAAACAGCTATTAATAAGCAGCCACTTAGTAAATCCATACAAACGATGAGTTTCTTTTTATCAACCTTATCAGCAATTACACCGGCAAATGGATTCATAACAATCATTGGAATTGTTCCTAATATGAGCGTAATCGCGAAATTTAACGCTGATCCGGTTATTTGTAAAACATACAATCCTAATGCAAAACTATAAATAGAGCTACCGAATAGTGATACTGTTTTTGCGATTGAATATAAAAAAACATTTCTTAGTTCCAGGTTTCTTTTTTTATTTTCCATATGTAATCGTAAACTTGCCATAACTTTTCCCCCTGCCTAATTTTGTGTTACGTACATTGTAAGTTCTCGGGTCAACCCAATCGCAATATGTACGATTTGAAAAGTTTGAAGGGAAAATAAATAAAAGATGGGGTTAACCCCATCTTTTTCCGAAAAATGAATATGTATAAATTTCTTCTCCTTGAACAAAGAAATCCTCGTATTTTCCGCCCCGTTCCAAATAATTTGACGTTCGTTCATCAATGGATTGAAACCTTAGATTATGAATTTCTTTCATTACTTTTGAAAGTTTAAAATTCTCTCGAAATCTAGTTGTAATTTGGCTATTTATACTGAATTTATTAAATAAAATAAATGAGCTTAATAAATAACAATCGTGTTTAAAAAGCGAATTTAATTCGTGTAATAAAAAAGCCTCATGTTCAAAACTATAATTACTTGTACCAGACTGATCAATTACAATATCAACAGAATCTTTTTGAATAGGGATATTTAAAAAATCAGCACAGATAAATAAAATGTTTCTTTTAGGATTTCTTTTTTCAATTACATCTTTTAAAAATAAAAGTTTATTCAAATCTCGATCAACAGCAATATATAAACAATCTTCCGGTAGTTCTTCATAACTATTCCGTAAAAAGAATCCGAGGCCGGATCCTAAATCAAGTAGTATCTTATTATTTAAATCTAGCTGCATGAGTTTCTTTTTCGCCCATTCTCCTCCCTTCTGTATATTTTCTAAAAAAGCAGTATCCGTTTCATGAATATAATCCGAAATAGTATCATCAAGTGACGTCAGCTCATTTGCTTTAAATAATTTACCCGCAGTTATAATTCCTGAAGTAATAATATATTCTTCACCACAATCACAAATTAACTTCCCCTCAGTAATTTGATTGTTAGTAATAATTCCATCTTGAAGAATTAATTTTTCGCTACACTTAGAACATGTAAGTAAATGTAGTACACTTAAATCTATCCCTATAATTGAATTAGAAGTTTCGTTTGTTAATAATAAATCATGTAACACTCCCTTTAATTTGTCCCGTTTCTTCTTCAAAAGTTCTATTTCCTGTTCCATCTTGTCAAATTTCAGTTTAAATAAAGATTGGTAAAAGGTATCTTTTTCGTAATTCATAGATTTCGCTAAATTTTTATAAAAAAATAGTTCTTTAATTTCATTCAAACTAAATCCTAAATCTTTGTAATGTAAAATGAGTTCTAAATCTGTTTGACAATACTCATCAAAAAAATAGTGCCCTCCCTTTTTTTCAGGAATAATGAGACTAAGATCCATATAATGTCTAATTGTATCAATACTTAAGTTATTTACTTCTCCAAACTTACCGATTTTCATAATATCCCTACCATCGAAATATTCTCTTATATAGATTTCTATTTTTAACTTTAAAAATCCTTTCACCTTTTTCATTAACATTATTTACGGAATGAAAAAATGGTACTATTTATATTGGTGTGCCTAATAATGTTTGAAAGTAAAACAAAACCGATTACTTTTTTTAAAAGATACATTGTATAGTGCAGATGTACGAATGGCTCGTGGAGAATATTATATATTCTGTCGAGAAGTATAGAGGGCTTGAATTAATATGATTCTCTGTGTTGGTTAAGCAAAATAAACAGACTAATTAGCACTAGTATCTAGGATTTATTTAGGGCTAGTACCACCAGTAATTTAATATTTTGAAGTATCCCCAAAACGATAAGAATGACCTTCTTTCTATAAATGACATAAATTTTTTGTTCTGGGGTACTATAAATTTTTAGTTTTATAACAATGTGGCGATATCCTTATCTGAAATCGAGTTTTATAAGGTACTTTTAATCAACCTTTATTCCAAAACTATATATAATTTAATCACTATCGGTACTAATGTCGGATCTTAGGTTAGAAAATAACTGGTAGACTTGCAAGGGAACGAATTTTACTATGGTTATAAATCAATTGATCTGCTTCGATTGCTAGGCGGAGATTAGGTAGCCTCTTTAACAAAGTGTCTAATGCAATTTGTCCTTCTAAACGCGCCAATGGAGCTCCCAAACATTGATGTATACCAGCCCCAAAGGCTAAATGGTTATTCTCCTCCCGTGAAATATTCAATTCCTCTGGATAAGGAAATATGTTCGGATCAATATTTGCAGCAGTCAGGGAGAGTAGAACCAATTCACCTTTACGTATTCTATTTCCATGTATTGTCACATCTTCACTAGCAAAACGGCTACTAAACATAATTGGACCAGCATAGCGTAAAAGTTCGTCGACAGCGGAAGCCAGCAGAGAAGGATCTTGCCTTAGTAAATTCATTTGTTCAGGATGTTGAAGTAACGCTAGTACACCATTACTAATTAGATTAACTGTTGTTTCATGTCCAGCGATAATAAGCAGCCAAATTGTCGAAAGAAGCTCGTTCTTACTCAACTTGTCTTCTTGCTCTTTTGCTTGAACTAGCGCGCTTATCAAATCATCACTAGGATTTAGGTGTTTTTCGTTAAACAATACTTCAATATAATTAATAAACTTTTCAAGTGTTGCTGTCACTGCAGTCCCTTGACCAGGATCCACTGAGGCCTTCATCAGTTCTTGTGTCCATGCGCGAAACTGATTTCGATCAGTGACGGGAATCCCAAGCATCTCTGAAATGACAATAATGGGTAGTGGGTAAGCAAAGTCTGCAATAATTTCCATCTTTCTTTGTTCCTGTACAACATCCAACAATTCGTCGGCAATTTGCTGAATACGAGGACGAAGGTCTTCAATCATACGTGGTGTGAAGGATTTAGAGACTAGCCGACGTAGGCGAGTATGATCAGGAGGATCTACCGTAAGCATATTCGGCATATTCATAAGCCATTCAAATAGTTTACTCACTGCTGTATTCTCCTCAATGGGATTCTGCTTATAATGAGGCGGTGTGAATTTTCGTAAATCTTTGATAAAACGGGAATCCTTTAAAATAGCAACCACATCATCATAGTGAAATACAACCCATGCCCCTCCCATTCCATAAAAGTCATCAATGTGAAAGAAACGCTCTTTTTGCTCCATAAGGTTTTTATAGAACATAATGGGATTACGCATAGTTTCCGGCGAGTTCAAATCGTTAAAAGTTAGTTTTTTCATTAATTTCCTCCCTATCAGTATAACTATTGAATGACCTAACATTAATCCTACTCTTTACCGTACTATTCTATGCCCCTTCATGTTACAAAAATGATATATCTAATATATAGAACGCTTCTGTTGCAATATTTCTCAAGAAATTAATATACTAAAGATATATGACTAAATATTATGCAGATATTAGGAATCGCCACACATCGTTAGCAAGCTAAGATTTTGAAGTAACTCCACAAAAAAAGTTCCGGAACTCAAAACTCTACTATTTAAAATATTTACATTCTCCCTTATTATAGCAACGTTGGTACTAATCCAAGTTGACAGACATATGATGCGATTCCTATGATAAACCTCAATTTGGTGAACAAATATGATTGCGGATACAAAGATTTAAACTAACCACAATTGCCATCAACTTAAGAAATTGGTAACTCCCCAAAACGAAGAACATGAGTTGAGTTCTCATAAATAACTATAAAACAATAAAATTTTCGTTTTGGGGGCACTTCAAAATGTTAAGTTGATGGGCATGTGGTGCTACCCCATGTAGCGTCTGCAATGGAATACTAGAGGTTGTCCTATTTATTAAAAAATTTTAAAATGCGATCATTTATATATTGAGGATTCTCCATAGACATTAAATGGCCTACATCTTTCACCAATTCTACAGTTAAATTGGGTGATGAATTTTCAGCACATTTGAAAGCTTCTATTGGATTATACATTACTTCATTCTCTCCTAACATTAACAGCATTGGCGTTTGAATTTTGGCCAACTCTTGATTTTTAAAAATATATGGAAATCCTTGTTCTGTTGGAGTTTCATTTTTCACAGAATTATTCCGCATCATTCCTGCTATCAATTGTTCTTGAATAAAAGGATGAATAGTGTATCGCTTATTAAAAATCCAATCTAAAAATTTCTCGACCCCTTCCCTACTATTCATCATTCCTGAAGCATAGGAAAAAAACAAAGGATGAAAAGGAATATACGTTGCTGCAGGACTCATTATTACAGCCTTATTTACCATCTCTGGAAAAAATGTTAAGAAATTAACGGTATGCAAAGCACCATATGACAATCCTACAATATTCGTACTACTAATTTCTAATGTATGTAATACTTCTTTTAACCATAGTGCGTAACTTAAACGATTTGTAAAGTCTTTTTTAGGAATACTTTTATTTTTATCTCCTAAAATATCAACACACATAATTCTGAATTGTTTACTCCATTGTAAAATATTTGAATACCACATTGTCGAACTCATTTTTGCCCCATGGAGTAATACGAGAGGTTGTGCTAATTTATTACCACTTTCAATAATATGAGTCTTTCCTTGCGATGTTTGTACAAAGTAAGATGAAAAATTAGTTGGCCATAATTTTAGACTTTTCTCATAAGATTGTAGATAGTTAGTTTCTTGATATTTTTGTTCTAAATTCTTCATTTTTGTTCCCTCCATATAACTCATTTTTATAGTTCACTTTTAAAGTCACAGTAGTTTTGCTTTACCTAACACCCATTTTAAATTTAAAGGTTTCAATTTTATCGACTGCCTTGTTATATTCTCTATCGCTTTTTTAATATTTTCCGATTCTATAGCTGTTTTTTGTATAAATATCATTTGATAACACCTGCATTGCTGTATTACTTAATATTTCTGGAGTAAGCAAATTATAATTTAGCTGGACTCCGGCTTCTAATTCTTCTATTTATTCTTTGAGCAACTATAGGCTGACCTCCCATAACTGGAATAACTAGCATGGGAACACCAAAATATAAATTTTCACTGGAACTATTCATTCCTCCACGTGTAATAAATAGATCAGTATGTTGGAGAATATCTAATTGAGGAACGTAATTATATAACTTAAAATTAGAAGGATTATTTTCTAATTTCTAATTGACTAACATCATTTTGTTCCCCTACAACTAATATGACAGTAACCAGGATACCTCAAAATGTTGCAAAACATGTTTGATAAAAGTTGGGTTGCTGGTTAAATACTGTTCCCATAGAAATAAAAATTAACTTTTCCCTTCTCCTGTTCTAAGGAAAAAGAATCTCCATCTTTACGCTGTGCAATAGAAGGCCCGACAAATATATAAGAATCATCAAATTCCTCTACATTCCCTAAAAATCAAATAACTATTCCTTTATTGCTAGTGTCGATTTTGTACGGATATTTGAAGTGAAAATAAAAGTTTCCTCTTTGAATAAATTTTTACTAAATCCCCCTTCTACCCAAGAGTTTTTTTCTTTCATTTTAATAAAATCACTTGTACTATTAAATGGAAGAAACAATTAAGAAACAAAGTTGATATAAAAAATCACGTAATACCCTCTCTCTATTTCTCTCATGTATAATAAAAAAACACTAAGAGTAGCAAGGGCTGAATTATGCGCAGATATTAATATTTTTAATCTATTCATCATCAATATAATGAAGGTAAAAGTATTGATTTGAGAATATACACACAAAGATTACATTTAAGAAAAATGGAAGAACCCAATTCATTAAATTTATCACTTTAGCCAAAAAGACTCCTTCCTCAAGGAACGCGAAGTAAGTAGGTGGGATATGAATGTCAGTTGGCATAGCCCAACATGTTTGCTATCATTTACTTGTACAGATTGCTCTTTAAAAACCGAAGATATGAGGTTGGTTGCAGAAAAACGTTGCAACCGTAAAATCTTCAACGTTCTATCACCCCACGCTGGTCGAAGTTGCGAAAACTCAGCTAAAGTAGGAGTGTGGGAAGTCGTTCTTTAGAATTGTGCCCTTGGTTTAACAAATGATTTTTTGTAAATAATATGTTTGTTAAAAAATTTATTAAGGGGGACTTGTATGCCACAGGATCGAAAAGCAGAAGTTCAAAAACATGCATATGAAAGAAAAGAGATTATGCCAGATAATTCACAATCTCTACCGCGTCACATGCAAAAAGAGCTACCTCACGAATTTTCTGTAAATCCTCTGTTTGCCCGCGAAGGAGAATCCGTCGTTCCGCGTTTTCATATATCTGATGAAGGTATGTTACCAGAAACAGCGTATCAAATCGTCCATGATGAAATTACTCTTGATGGCAACGCCCGCCTAAATCTTGCAACATTCGTTAGCACATGGATGGAGCCTGCCGCAGAGCAACTATATGCAAAATCATTCGACAAGAACATGATTGATAAGGACGAATATCCACAGACAGCTGAAATTGAGGAGCGGTGTGTCCGTATCTTAGCCAACCTCTGGCATTCGCCAAGCCCCCTTACGACTATGGGCGTTTCAACAACTGGATCGTCAGAAGCATGTATGCTCGGTGGGCTTGCTTTAAAGCGACGCTGGCAAAATGCACGTAAAAGTGAAGGGAAGCCGTTGGATCGTCCCAATATTGTGTTTAGTTCGGCTGTTCAGGTCGTTTGGGAAAAATTCGCGAACTATTGGGAGGTTGAACCACGCTATGTGAAGGTTAGCCCAGAACATCCCCAATTGGATCCTCAGGGGGTTCTCGCAGCCGTGGATGAAAATACGATTGGTGTGGTACCGATTCTCGGTGAAACTTATACCGGTCTTTATGAACCGGTTGCCGAAATTGCAAAAGCGTTAGATGATTTACAGGCGAGAACGGGTCTTGACATTCCCATGCATGTAGATGCAGCTTCAGGAGGATTTATAGCACCGTTTCTTCAACCAGATTTAGTCTGGGATTTTCAATTACCGAGAGTGAAGTCCATCAATGTATCCGGACATAAATATGGATTAGTCTATCCTGGATTGGGTTGGATAATTTGGCGGGAAGCTGAAGATCTCCCTGAGGATCTAATCTTCCGTGTCTCCTATTTAGGTGGGAACATGCCAACCTTTGCCCTGAATTTCTCTCGTCCTGGCGCACAAGTGCTCCTACAATATTACAATTACCTACGTTTGGGGAAAAGTGGGTACTATGATGTACAAAGGGCTTCCCAGAAAGTCGCTCTTTTTCTTAGCAAAGCCATTCAGAAGATGGACCCATTCGAACTTTTGTCCGATGGCTCGGATATTCCGGTTTTCGCTTGGCGACTAAAAGAAGGTTACACATCAAATTGGAATCTTTATGATTTATCTCGACAATTACGTGTGTTCGGTTGGCAAGTACCCGCCTATCCATTGCCTCCAGATATGGAATCTGTGACAATTATGCGCGTTGTGGTTCGAAATGGATTTTCCATGGATCTCGCACATTTATTTTTGCGAAACCTCAAACAGACCGTTGCCTTTCTGGATTCCCTGGACGGGCCTATGCCGCATGATACGAAATGTAATAATGGGTTTCATCACTAAATGAAAAAAGCCTAATTTCTTCATATTAAATTGAGAAGTTAGGCTTTTTAGTTATTTCATTTTTTTATTGAATTCATTAACTGGAAGAAGTATTCAGGTTTATGAGTCTTATTTAGGTTATACCATGAATGTAATGTATCTGGTGTAAATACATCTATTTTTTTCAGTACCTCCATTGCAAATTCCAGAGGAGCTATTCCTGATGCAGTAACTAAATTCGCATCAGATACCGCAGATCCCAACTCATAGAACTTTTCTCCTTTATAGTTAGGACATACCATTTTAGTATATTCTAAGTTATTACTTGTATGCTTTCTAGTATCCAAGTATCCCATATTCGCGAGGGCATCAGTTGCACCACAAATTGCAGCAACAATAGTGCCAAGCTTTAAAGCTTGGCCAATTCTTTCTAAGATAGGTTGATGAATTTCTTCACCCCAAGTAGTCCCTCCTGGTAAAATTAAAAGATCTTTACTCTCAAGAGTACATTCATCAAGGGAAATATCTGGTTTTATGCTCAGCCCTCCCATAGTAGTAATCATTTCTTTATTAGCTCCTACTGTAATTACTTTTAAAGGTGCTAAATCTTTTTTGAAATATCTTCCTGAGTTTAGTTCAGCAATTAAATATCCATATTCCCAGTCCGACATTGTATTAAATACATATAAAAAAACTTTTTTTGTTTGCATCCAATAACACTCCAATCACAATTGATATAGCTATTATAATATAACTTCCCTGACAGTTAACGTCAGGGAAGTTATCATACTTGATGAAATTTTATTAATTCAGACAGAACTTCAATAATTCTCTTCTTAAGACTTATTGGCTCAATAACTTTAATAGATTTATTGTACGGTAAAAGTAAATAAGGTACATATTTATGTATCATATCTTTTTCAAGAAGAAAAACTGCTTGATTTGAAGTCCGTTCTTGTAAATAATGTCCTAAAAACCAATGTTGGCAAATATCAGCCAATACATTTTTATCCCCATTAATAACCAAAGAAATAATACTTTCCTTATCTTCTATAGTTGGAAGAAGACTTTTTATAAAAAAGTCACTTGCTGAAAAATTGTCTGGCCGGTTAAACTTATTTTCGGTTTGTATTAAACTTTCAATTCGATCTACTCTAAAACTACGGATATCATTCCTAAGATGACAAAATCCAATTACATACCATTTATTATTCCAATAGATAATTCTGTATGGATCGACCGATCTATAATTTAATTGCTTTTCGCCACTTTTATGGTAAAGAATTTTTACTGAACCCCCGTTAGCTACGGCCTGCTCCAACTCCTTCAAAAAAGTTTCTATAGAGTGTGAACTTAATCGACTTATTACTTCAAGACTAGTTAAATGTTGGTTTATCTTTATTTCCTGCTCTTGATTTGAGTATTTACTTAGTTTTGAAATGGCCCTATTTAATGCTTCACCTCCATAATACCCGGCTTCTTCTGCAAAAACAGCAGCATGAAATAGTGAAGTTTGCTCCTCAAAATCAAAAAAAAGAGGAGCCTCAATAAAATTGTTCAATAAAGTGTATCCGCCGTTATGTCCTGGTTCTGAAATTATAGGTACGCCACTAGTTGAAATTGTATCAATATAACGATACACAGTCCTTATATTTATCTCTAACTTTTCTGAAATTTGTTTTGCAGTAATTTTTTCACCTGAACGAAGCATCCATAGAATTGCTAGCATATTGTCAATTTTAGGCATATAATTTCACCTCTATATGAAACTTATTTTCTATTATATATTTCCGATCTTTGGTATAACTCATCAACTGTTCCTTTCCGATAGCTTTCTATATAATAAGGCCTAGACACATTTGTAATTTCATAAGTTTTTTATTTACAGTCATATCTCCCTCATTATAAAGCTTTACTGCATAATTCATTCCTGCATGATTTTTATGGTACTTCTTTGACCGCCCTTTCAACTTTCCTTCTTTCTTAGCTAGTTCAATTCCTTCACGCTATCGCATACGGATAAAATCACGTTCTAATCGGTTTACACCCGCCATAACAGTAATTAAGAATTGGATGTAGGGATTATCTTCTGATAAATCTAGCCATGTATCTTTTAAGGATATTAAATTTGCCTTTTTACTCCGTATGTTATCGATTAATTCAAATAAATCTTTTGTACTACGAGTAATTTGAGTTAAGTCCGTAACATAAATGATGTCACCTTCTTGTATACCATGCAACATTTTTGGAGGTTTTTTACAATATTTCGTTTCTCTGGGGACTTTTCCTTCAAATTAATATCTATTCCGATTTCGTTCAGTTGCTGAAATGGCCTTGAAGAATTCCGGTTAATTGAACTGACACGTATAATAGTATAAATGGTACTACAAGCGTAACTAGTTTCTTTACTTTCATATTAACCTTTCCCCTTAAAACTAAAGAGATTTATACCTATGCATATAAAAAGAGACATCTTTTATATGATATTGGTTAAATTTGGATGAACATTATTTTATATTGAAAAAATAAATACGTCAAAATTATTTTAGAGAAATTATAAAAATCATATTATATATAGATTAGCAAGCTAATGAAAAAATGCCCTCCTAAAAACGAAAAACGTGTTTCTATCTGAGAATTTATAAAAAAGGATGACGTTTTTATTTCTATTTGTATGTGTAATAAATTACACCTATTTCCTTGAGAATTTTAAAGATTCTCATTCCCAATACCTTACGAGTTATTGCTACAGATCTTGGTTTTGTACACAAAATCTATAGAAAGCAAGAAAAAGATTTTATATCTTTTTATGTTTAGAGGCGTTAAAAAATCACTACACCTCCTTCATATACGTGTAATATACAGGGATTTATAACTGGATATAGAACATAAAAAAGAGATGTTTATATTATTAATAAAATGATATACATAAGTGGAGGGTTAGAAAATGAAAATTGCAATAGTCTGTTTTGATAACTTTACCGATATAGATGTTTTTCTACCATGGGATTTATTAAATCGTGTACGTTTAGTCGGTGGTATTTCCGATTGGGATGTCCAGCTTTTAGGGACAGAACAATCTCATATATCTATGTCTGGCTTGCGTATTCCCATGACAGGAAGCATATCTAATATCCCTTTTGCCGATGCTGTAATATTTGCTAGCGGTAAAGGTGTAAAGGATTTATATAAAAATCAACAATATATTAATAGCATTCATGTAGATCCTCAAAGACAATTAATAGGATCTATGTGTTCTGGTTCACTACTATTAGGAGCTAAAAAATTGCTAACTGGCAAAAAAGCAACTACATATCCATCCGCAGTAGAACAGCTTAAAGAATTTGGCGTAGAGGTTATTGAAAAAAGTTTCGTAAACGAAGGAAATATATCGACTGCTGCAGGTTGTTTCGCTGCTCAAGAGCTCTCAGCTTGGATTATAAGGACCCTGCTTAATGAAGAAATGGTTGATATTGTACTAGAAACTGTTCAGCCAGTAGGAAAAGGTTTATATTTTTAAATAAGTCGAGTGATTGGTTAGTCCTGGAAACAATAAAATGAATTCTTTTGCTTAATATAGACATGGTGTGTCCCCATTTTAAAATAAAAAAACCCGCGAATCATTCACGGGTTTTCTTCTTAATAACTAATTGCTATTGTACCTTCACCTGCATGTACCGCAAATGAAATTGGTAATGGATATAGTTTGAAATCCATTTCAGGGAATGCTTGTCTAATATCTGCAATCCATTCTTCAGCTCCAGGTTTATCGTTAGCATGGAACATGTGAAGTACTTTTGGTAATTCTTTTTCAAGTTCATTTTTAATGTATTCTCGACATTTTTGGATTTTGCGAACTTTCTTTTCAAGTAAAAGCTCGCCACCTTTTACTTCTAATATTAAGTTAACACTTAATAAACTCCCAAGTAAAAATTGAACTCCCTTTACACGTCCACTTGCGTAAAGACCCTTTAAACTTTTCGGGAATACGTGGAAAGGTCTTCTTTTTTCATCTACTAATGTTTTGTGTATATCTTGTAAAGTCATACCATCATTGTATAACGATTTCGCTTTTCTAATTAGTTCATCCATTGGATAACTTGTTGTTTCGCTATCTAATACCGTTAATGGGAAACCTGCCATTTCTGCAGCTAACTTCATGTTTTGATAGGTTCCACTTACTTTTCCGCTAATAGCAACTGCAAATCCCTCTTCATATTCTTCTTTGCATTTCGAAAATAACTCTACCATTTCCCCTATGTTAGGTTGTGATGTAGTGACAGTTTTACCTTCGTTTAAAGCATTATAAACGCGCTCGCGCACACCTTCTTCACAATCTTTATACGACACACCATCAATAATAACTTCAATTGGGATAACAAAGTTATCTCCTTCTGTTGTAAAACTCGCAGTTGTACTATCAGTAATCCAAGCAACACGCTTCATGTTGTTCCTCCCTTAATTCAATTCCTCTTTTCTAATTTTTCTATATATTTATGTTATGAAAAGAGAATATCCCTGTAATAGTAACAGGACTTTATTGTTTTGGCTATAGTAGATAGATGATAAATGTGAATATTTCTTGTCTTTTTCACAAATTAAAAAGAAAATCAAGAAATTTGCTCGATTTTCTTTTTCTCATACATTATTTAAAAGTTTCATTATCTAAAATCACGACATAATCATTCGTCAACCGACCTGCTTCTTTCGTATAACTAACAAGTCTTTGTATGTTATCACAGCTAAGTTTTGCACCCCATACAAGTAATGGTACACCAATAAAGTCAATATGAAACCTTCTAGAAAACAGACCACCAAAAGTCATTGGTAAAGGTACTGTTGGTGATGTATTAGAAAAAATAATCTTTTCATGACTTTGATAATGTTTTTGCAATATCTCTCCTAAATGCTTCATTGCAGGTACAACGACTTTAGATGCCCCGCACCCAATTGTATATACAGGATTACCATTTTCATCTATTCCATGAAAAATAATTTTCCCCATATCTTCGGTTTTCAATTTATTAAAGTAATCTACATTTAATATTTCTTCTTTCGTTAACTTACGGTCAGTTGGCAATTTATTTAAATGATAAGCTGCAGCGAGTGCAGTTGAATGTGTTCCGCCGAAATCAGTGTAAATGAATATCATATGATCATCCCTTGTTATAAAAGTTCAATGTTATTTAGTATTACCGTTCACAGCATTGTTAAACAAGGGATAAATGTATTTACACTTTTTGTATTAACTCATTATATTTTTTCCAGATATAATATCGTCTACTTATTACCGTACCTAATGTAATACATAAAAAGGCATTCGTTACAACCATTAATGTGGAATGTGTACTACCTGAAAACATACTTTGCTTAATTCCAATTTTCGCACCTAAAATAACAAGAAGAATCATTGTGCTTAACCAATTTCCTTTTCGTAATACATGACCCGTTTCACTATCTAATCGAAATGTTAAAACTTTTCCGCGTATAATGCCAAAACCTAAGCCAATTCCAAGCATTGCAACAAATAATAGTCCTTGCAGCAAAGTTATTTGTCCCATATGAATAATGGACTGGATTGTTACAAAGCCCAACAAAACTGGAACAAGCCAAATGCGATTTATTTTGACTTTTCGCTCTTTCCCTTGCATCAAAACAATAATAAGAATAACAAGTACAATATCCATTTAAAGTCCTCCTATATAGTTGTTTGCCTTTAAAAATTATATTCTCTTCTTTTCATTTCATAATTGAAATACGATAGCTACTTTTAATTGTATGATGTGGAATGTGATTTCCCATCAGTCTGAAGCATTATTTTAAAAAATAAAAAGACGTACGAGTAACGAGTACGTCTTCAATAATTTTATTAATATATTCATAACCTCATTTGAATTTTCATTTATCAACTAATTCTACATCTTTGGAATTAGTTTTATCTAACACTCGAATGTTAAATTTAGTAACCATTTTTAAAGAGATTTTATAAATAAAATATCCAAAAATAGAACCTAAAACGTTACAGATTACATCATCAATATCAGTAATACGTCCCACACCACTAAATAAAGACTCAATTAATTGTAGCAATTCAATACTAATTGATATAGAAAATCCTAGTAGAATTGTATTTTTGAATTTCTTGTATTTATTCCATAAAATTGGTACTAAAAACCCTAAAGGCATTAATAATAAAATATTCCCGCCTACATTTCTTACAATTAGACCAATCATAAATTGACTATCTCCATCGTAAGCACTACCAATTTGATTGATGTCTTTAATAATTGATACAAATGGCATCATATTGACCGATCGATTCAAATTTTCAATATTAGAAGGAAAACCGATTGGTAAAGGGAATAGAGTGACTGCTACAATCATACAAATATAGACTACGAATAAAAAGCTTATTATTTCTTGCCACCAAATCACATATTTTTTATTTTTTATACTCATTAATATCCCACGTACAATTAAATAACAAATAATCACTAAAATAATAAACAAACTACCATTGATCATATACAAGATGTTAGTACTTCCCTTCATAATGAATTAATAATTAAAATTTACAACTCTATAGTAATGTTTTTGAATCCTAAAATCTTTATGATTATATACATAAAATTACAAAACCCCTTATTTAGTAAATAAAGGGTTTCTCGTCAATTAAAATGTTTTTCAAAACAAAAACAATCATGAACTCGTTTAAATTGTTTTCTTATGTCTTCTTTATTTTCACCTGTATAATGAGCAAATGTTTGAACCGGATATAACTGATCAATATTACTTTTCATTACACCTTTTATCTCGTCTGTATGATCGCTATATACGTGTAAATACGAATCTACGTTTACAAATCCGTTCTTTTCATACCATCCATGTACCCATAGATTGTCCCTAGTCCACGCTTCTAATCGATTTAGGTTAAGTTCTTTCGCTAACTTTTCTGCCTCATTTAATAGTTGATTACCAATTTTCATTCTACGGAAATCCGGATGAACTGCAATATGCCAAATCATGCCGCCAAGACCTGTCCCTCTTGAACATACCGTACGTTCTTCTAATTCATATTCAATATCTATTAAACCCACAATTTGATTTTCGTATACAGCTACTAATTCAATTGCAGGATTTTCATATTTTTCTTTCTCTCTAAATACGTTATCGTAATATGCTGTATCTAAAAAAGATAACACACGGCAACGTACCCAACCGGTTTCATCAGATTTTTTATATGCTCTAATCTTAGTATCCATGTAATCTAAAAGCCCCTCTATATTTTTATTAATTTTTTAACCCCTACTTCGTTACTTTAGACATATAATCAATTGAACAATCTAAATCTAGATATAATAATTTCCTGCGCTACATCCTTTGCATTAATCATACTTGTCACCGTCATATACAGAAGAGATTCTTCCACCTAATTATTATTCAATATATAGATGAAAGAATCCTCTAGTGATGTATACTAATTGAAAAATGGAAGAAAAAATTATTTGGAATCTACTGACTCAGCATGATATACCTTGGATTTTGAAGGTAATAAAGTAAACACACACAATATAATAGTTATAAGTAACATTACCAATGATCCTACAATAACTACAAGTTGTATAGAAATAAATTGAGTTGCAACTCCGAATAGAATCGTAATCAAAATGGTTATGCCGGCAATTACTAGTCCATATATACTTCCAATCCGTCCCATTATGTGAACGGGAACGTTGTTTTGATAAAAGGTATAATATCCTGTATTTGCATATGCCATAGAGAAAGATAAAATAAGAAATCCGATAGCAGCTATTACGAACCCATTTGAAAAAGCATAAATTAAATAACCAATTGCAATGAATAATGATCCTATTCCAATTAAAAATGACGGCGCTAATTTTTTAGATAACATTGTATTTGTTATAGCTCCTAAAATAATTCCAGCCCCGCCGGCACTAACTAAAAATCCATATTCACTATCTGTTAACAATAGAACTTCTTTAGCAAATGACAATTCAAGCGAATCATTTGCGGTAGCTAAAACCATCATCCCTTGAAATAAGAAGTACACAAAAACGATATACGAAGATTTTTTACTAAATTTTAAAACGATGTTCCAATCTTTTTTTAGTACAGCTAAAGATAACTTGTCATTTGATGTATGCATATCGGATTTTTTATCAAGATTAGGTAATAGCAATGTAATTACTCCTGATAAGAGAAATGCTATAGCATTTATATATATTGCAAACTCTGGTGTACTTGCTATTAACAATACTCCCGCTATCGCTGGGCCAATTAAAAATGCACCAGATCCTATTAAACTACGCAATGAGTTGAAACGTTGTCTTTTCTCAACTGGAATTAATTTAGTCATATATGTCATAGCAGTTGGCTCGTAAATTGCATTAGCCATACTAATAAAGAATACGAATACATAAACCATCCAAAGTGATGGAAGTAAAGATAAAATAGCGATAAATACCGCACGATATATATCGAGGTGAAACATTAATTTTCGTTTATTTAAACGATCAATCATACTCCCTGACCAAGCGTTTGTTAATAAAGCGGCTAATGGTTTAATTACATATAAAGTAGCAACAGCTAGGGCTGAGCCACCCATATTATAGACAAGTACGTTTAGTGCTATCAAGTAAATCCATGCCCCTAAATTTGCAATACCAACTCCGGACAGTAATAATAAAGGATATTTCCAATCGTTAAGTAAGTTTTTCATTTTCGGCCCCGCTTTCCAAATTATTTTTAACCAATAAAAAAACCCCACCCCCAAGACTTTAGTCTTAGGGACGAGATTTATCATCGCGGTGCCACCCTAGTTTGTTAATATGTCACCATATTAACCTTATCAGGTACTGCATTCTAATTCATGCTTATACCATAGCTCTATAACGGGAGCTCCCGTCACACCACCCCCTAATAATAGGTTCCGATGTGCTGCTCAGAGGCTTGGTTCAATAAAGAATTTTTACTCCTTTTCAGCTAAATGGAGCTCTCTGTGAAAAATTCATTTTATTTACTCTTCTCTTCACTGCATTTGATTTTTCCATATTATCACATTTACATTTAACTGTAAATAAAAAATAATCAGATATTTACAGTTGGGTCATTTTTGCTTTTCGACCAATTCGGCATACGAAACGCATTAGCTTTTTATGAAGATAAGGAAATAAAGTGAAGAATACATCCATTGTTTTTTTTAACGGCATTGGACATATAACTAATTTATTTTTATGAATAGCTTTCAGTGCAATTTCAGCAAACTTGTCTGCTGAAATCGGCTTATTTGTTTTTAGTTGTTTTATAATTTGGTCCTTATTCATATTAATTGCAATTGATTTTTCAAATATGGGTGTATCTACAAAAGTTGGACAAAGTACACTTACATTTACACCATATTCTTCTGCCTCATAATGTAATGAAGTGGTTAAACCGACGATAGCATGTTTTGTTGTTGCGTACGCGGTACAAAGTGGAGCAGGTCCTAAACCTGTTGCAGACGCAGTATTAATGATATGACCAAATCCTTGTTTTTTCATGAATTGGTAAGCCAATTGTGTCCCGTAAATTACTCCTAATAAGTTTATTTCAATAATATGTTTCCAATTATCTAAAGACATATCGAATACTTCTCCATACATAGCAATTCCTGCATTATTAAACATATAATCAATTCTACCAAACTCATTAACTATTTTTATAATAAGTTCCTCTACGGATCCAGCGTTAGTAACATCTAAATATTCGAACCTAGCTAGTTGATTATTATTTTTTATATTATTCACAAGCTCTTGACCACTTGTTTCATTAATATCTGCGATAATTACAAATATATCTTTATTTGCTAATTGAATAGCTAAAGCTTTACCGATACCAGAAGCTCCGCCAGTTACAATCGCGACTCTTTGTTCATCCATATAAAAAACCTCCTGTTGTTAATACATATAATGAAAACGGACGAGTGTAAAGATTTGAACAATCGTTCTAATTCGCTTGTAATACTACGCATGTTTGTTTGAAATAGAGAGTAAAAAAATCGTAATGGCTTCATTAAATAAAACTTCTAATTCCTCTGTTTCAAATGAATGAATGAATTGACATAATCCACCTAGCCATGAACCTAATAAAAGACTTGAATCCTCAACATTTTCTATATAAAATTCACCACTTTGTATACCTTCATCCAAAATTTTTTGATATGTTTTTAAAGGGATAACAGCTAAACCATAGAGTTGTTGAATTGTAGAAGGGTTCGCGCTCGGATCAGAGGCAAGTTCTTGTCCGGCTCTTAATAATGGCGTTTTGTAATTATAAAGTACAAATTTAGCTATCCCATATAATTTCCCAGTAGCGTTTGTATACTGTTTTTCTGCTATTTCCCATTTATTGTGCCAATTTCTCATACTGTCTTTAGCTAAATAAACAAATAATTCTTCTTTATTTTTATAATGGTAATATATATGTCCTTTACTATAACCAGAGGCTTTTGCAATGTTATCAATTGAAGTTCTTGTATATCCTTTTAAGGAAAATAATTCTGTCGCCTTCTCTGCTATTACTTCTTTGGCTAAATCGCTATCGTATCGTCTTTTATTCAATGTAGACTCCTTCCGTCGTTTAATACAAAAAAATTGAACAATCGTTCTAATTTCAATATATGTAAGTTTTTTTGTTTTAGTAACTGTTAAGTTTCTTATTTATTATTTTTTATAAAAATTACGGTGCGTGAAATTACTAAACTCTATAAAAAAAGAGCCTATTGTATATAGACCCTTCACATTGCTTGAATTAATTTGTATTTGCCTCTGCTAACGGTTGTAACGGTGGTTCTAATTTTAGTTCTAATGCATCGCCTTCTTGTATAGCTTGTCCTTTTTCAATACTTTGATTTGTTACATATCCCGTACCTGAAGTTTTTAAATCTAATTTTAATAGTTTAGAAAAATACATAACATCACGCATTGACCAACCTTGTAAATTGGGCATTGTTGCGTTGTTTCCTAATAAAAATATACGATCACCTTCACTCATTACTTCACCAGACTGCGGATATTGTTTTTTTATTTTTCCTTCTCCTAAAATTATCGGTTGGAGTTTCTCTTTTTTCACATTATTCTCTACCGTATCTATTGATTGATTCACATAGTTTTGCACTTTTAATTGGGATTTTTTCGTTGCATCGGCCATTTGTTGTTCTGTATATGGTTTCACCTTTAAATATTCAAGGCTATTTTTCACAACTGGTTTAAATATTTCAGCGAGTGGCTGGGCTCCATATTCATCTCCCTTTAACTTTGGCTGCTTAATAGCTAAATATATAATTAACTCTGGGTCATCAATTGGAGCCATACCTAAAAATGAAAAAATATAATTTTCTTTTCCTTCCATATATCGTCCATTTTCAGGATTCGGAATTTGGGCTGTTCCTGTCTTGCCTCCTATTGGGTAACCATCGACTTTATACATTGTACCTGTACCTTTTGAAGACGTAATAACACGCTCCATTAAGTCTCTTACCTTGTCCGCAGTCTCTTTTTTTATCGGATTGCCAACTTCTTTCGGTTGATTTTCCATAATAACTTGCTTGTTTGTTGGATTTACAACTTTGTCAACGATATATGGTTGCATCATTTTCCCGTCATTTGCTATAGCCGTAGCAGCTTGGATTAATTGAATTGGAGTTACTGTAGAACCTTGTCCGAAAGAAGTTGTTACTTGTTGAATTTGTGTATTTAATAGTAAAGTATTTTTACTTTCACCAGGTAAATCTATTCCCGTTTTTTGGTTAAAACCAAATTTATTCATATATTGCTTAAATTTATTTGGTTTTAATAACTGATCTTCTAAAATAGAAAAAGCTACGTTTGATGACCTTTCAAAACCTTCATCAAATGTTATAGATCCCCATCCAAACCCACCATTATGATCTTTTATATCCGCTGAACCTACTGAATACTTGCCGGATTGAAAATATTCTTTCCCGTTATATACACCTTCATTGATTGCAGCAGCTAACGTAAATACTTTCATCGTTGAACCTGGTTCATATGCATTTGCGATTGGATCATTTAAAAAGTATTCAATATCCCCTTTATTAGGGTTAAAACTGGGTTTACTAGACATAGCTAAAACTTTCCCAGTCTTTGGATCCGCTATAATACCTACTAACATAGAAGGATCATAGTGCTCTTGCGCCTTATTCATCGCTTCTTCTAAAAAACTATTAATTTGTTTATCAAGCGTAAGATATACGTTATTTCCATGTTTAGCGGGTTCTATTTTTCCTATATCATTTGTAAGCGGGATACCTCCTCGTGCTCCCACATATTCTATATTCCCATTTGTCGAGCGCAAATATTTATCTAAACTTTTTTCAAGTCCAAACTTCCCTTCTGTATTTCCTTTATCGTCTGGTCTAGCAAAACCAAGTATATAAGATGCAAAATCTTCATTTGGATACACTCTTGCTTTCTCAGGCATAAAAGAAACACCCGGGATTTTCAATTTTTTAATTTGTTCTTTCTTTTCCCTAGACAAATTCCGGCCAACTTTTCCGATTTCAACTTGCGTACGCCCCTCATGGAAATTTTTTAATACGTCCTCTTTATCAATTTCAAGCGCAGTAGCTAATTGCTCTGCAGTTTCATCTTTATTCTTCACTTTGTCATTACCTTTCAAATTCACAACAACACGATACGTTGTTGAATCTTGAACGAGCACTTTTCCAGTTTGATCATAAATCGTGCCACGATTCGCTTCCAAAACACCATTTTTATTATGTTGTTCATTTGCTAAATCCTTTACATTCACATTATGCACGACTCCTACTGCTTGAATATAGAAAAAACGCAAAAGCATAATAAGAAACAAAACAATAAAAGCAATCATAAAATACCGCGCGCCTTTATTCGTTTGAAGTTTATACATATTTCGCTCCTTTCTTTTTATTGATACATGCAAGGATGTGCTTTAAAATATGTAATTTTTACTTTCAATACTATATGTTTCGAAGTTTTCCTTTCAATTCCTTTAAAACGTTCTGAAAGTAGCCATTGTTTCTTTTTTATTTATCTATTTACATTGCGGTGCGTGAAATTTTTGAATATTCAGACAAACTTAGGTTGACTTATTATAATCTACAAATTTAATAAAAACTTTTGATACTAGCTCATTTGTTCCTTCATCATTCTTTTAATGCGTATATCCTTATCTTGTACATAATAAAAAGTTCTCCTCTGGATTTCCAAAGGAGAACTTAAAAAAACTACGAATAGTTATTTATAACAATTAAGCTATATGATTATATTTCGCTAAAAAAGGAATTCGTTTTGCTACTAATGCGTACATTTTGAATACAAGTTTCGCTATCGGCTCCAACATACGTGTACTTTGCACTACTAAGCCACTTGTGATAAATGTTAAGAAAGCAGCACCCAGTATATCTAAAGGATAATGAACACCTACGTACATACGTGAAACACCGACTAATACTGCCCAAATAAGAGCGACATATTTAAGTTTTTCTCCTCTAAGCAAAAATACAAATGCAATGGAAAATACAAGTACTGAATGATCACTAACAAATGATGAGTCTGCTGCATGTGGTACTAATTGATGTACATCATGTGATACAAATGGACGTGGGTGGTAATATACCGCATGTATCACAACATTTACTAATAATGCGATAATGACTGAAAGTGTCGTATATAACACTGTGTATTGTTTTTTAATTGCATTGACTTTTTTTCCATTATTAAACCATAAGATAAACATAAACAAAATTGCTACATATACAGCACTATTTGTAATAGCAATCATTAGCGTATCTAATAGTTTGGACGATCCAGCTAAATTATTAAACCATTGAAATACTGTGTAATTCATAATTCTCTCTCCTTAAATAAAAGCGTTCTTGATTTACACAGTATACAACATCAATATGAAAATGGGCTTAAACTTTTCTCATCTAATTCTCATTTTACTATTACTCATTTGACAATATTGAGACTAATTATAACGGCTAATTATGTATAAAGCTAAAAAACCTTTAAAACAATACGAATCATATGCTTTTTATGTGTAGAATACATAACATAGTCATTTCAATATATTAGTTGCAAAATCATATTTTTATTACATACGAAGCGCAATGTTACCAAATTGTTCTCCTTGTTCCATACGAGTTAACGCCGCAATGGCTTCTTCTAACGAATATATTTTATCAATAATTGGTTTAATTTTATGTTTCTCTATAAACTGAATCATTTCATTAAATTCCTCACGGCTCCCCATAGATGTTCCCATTATATCGATTTGATTATAAAATAATGCTCGTAATGGTAATTCAATTTTATCTCCTGAGCTTGCACCAAAATTAACAATTCTCCCATTTGGTTTTAATACATCAAAGTATTTTAAGAATGTTGCTGGTCCTATACTATCGATGATTAAATCTACTTTCTCTCCGTGTAAACTCTCTTCCCAATTTCCAGAACTATTAAAAGAAAAGTCTGCGCCATATGTTTCTGCAAAGTTCCTTTTGTTCTCAACTCTTGAAGTAACACTGACTTTTGCGCCAATTGCTTTCGCAAATAACATGGCAAACGTCGCTACACCGCCGCCTATTCCTGGAATTAAAACATGTTCTCCACACTTTAATCTACCCTTTGTAAAAAGCGCTCTATATGCAGTTAATGCCGATAAAGATAATACGCCAGACTCTTCCCAAGTAAGATATGACGGTTTTGCCACTACATTTTCAGCTGGCACAATGATATATTCAGCAAACGTTCCGTCTTTCGGTCCACCTAACACCTCTGGTAACTCTGGTACTTCGGCAATATGATCCCATCCAATGCTAGGATTTATAATAACCTCGCTTTGTAATAAAGTACCTGAAACACCTTCTCCAATTTCCGTAACAATACCAGCACCATCTGATCCTAAAACTAATGGTAATTGCATTTCTTTTCTATTATTCATTATAAATAAATCTCGATGATTTAAACCTGCTGATTTTAATTTCACTTTCACTTCTCCAGCATCAGGTGTTATCTCAGGTAATACTTTATATTCTACCCCTTCAAATCCAGCTTTATATTGATGTACGATAGCTTTCACTTTTATTCCCCCTTCATATTTCTAATGTACTAGAAAGTTCGAAATAAACAAAATAATTTGACCGTAAAAAAGAAGGAATGCACAAAACATCCCTTCTTTTTGAATTATTAAAGTGAAACGGTAGGCAGTGTAATCGTAACGATTGTTCCTTCGGCTTCTTTACTCTCTATTTGAATCGTTCCTTTGTATTTCTCTACAAGTCGTTTTGCAATAGACAAACCTAGACCGTTTCCACCTTGTTTTCGACTTCTTGCTTTGTCCACACGATAAAAGCGGTTAAGAACAAAAGGTAAATCATCTTCGGGTATTCCTGCTCCATGATCTATGATACGAATTTTAACTTTTCCTGCTTGTACACTAGATTCAATACATATATATTGATTATCTTCCTTTGTATACTTCACTGCGTTATCCATTACGATAATAATAATTTGTTCTAAGTAAGATGATGGTATTGAGACATACGCTGCATCTCCATCCAGTTTCATTTCAAATTGAAATTCAGTTTGAAGTACGCCAAAGTTTTGTGTAACTTGTTTTAATATACTATTTACATGGACTGGCTCAGTTGCGATTGGATGCATCTGTTCTGATTCGGCTCTTGATAATTCTAACAATTCTAAAACTAACTTATTTAAACGATCGACTTCCTTTAAACTGGATTGAAGCGATTTATCTAAAACTGCTGGATCATTTTTTCCCCACCGATTTAACATCGATAAGTGTCCTTGGATAATTGTTAATGGCGTTCTCAGCTCATGAGATGCATCTTCTACAAACTGTTTCTGTTGTGTAAAAGAAGTTTCTACTTCATCCATCATTTCGTTAAAAAGAAACGATAATTTTGCAAGTTCATCATTATTTTCACGTACTGGAACCCGTTCATTTAGCCCATTTTTCTTAATACGCTTCATCGTATTCGTTATATTTTGAATACTCGACAATAGCTTTTTCGTGATTAGTACCCCACCTAAAAAACTAAGGATTAATCCACATATTCCGGCAATAATCATTACCACTAAAATAATTTTTAATAAATGATCAAAAGCCTCTAAGTTTTTCGTAAGTTCAATCGTGCCAGTGAACTCTTTTGTTTGAATTGGTATACGTTTAACTAATATGCGATCTTCTACATGTCTTTTTATAAATAATTCATCTTGTAAAACTTGTTTTGGCTTTATCCATGTCTCATTAAAATCTCGCGAAACAGTAACAATTGGTTTTCCATCCATGCCGATAACACGAATCATTTGATGTTTATCAATCATATTATTTAAGAAATCTTTACTGTTTTCAAACGTTTTACTCGAAAGGGTATCATTTTTATCTTGGAAGTAGGCTGCTATTTCTGTCACTTGTCTATTTATTTGTTTCTGTTCATAGTCTATAGTCCACTTATTAATTACAATAAACTGCAGAGCGCTATATAAAATGAATAAAATAAATACTAGAGTAGTGGACCAAAGTGTTAATTTCCACTTTATAGGTAGATTTCGAATTCGATGCACAATATTTTTAATCATTTCATTATATATCCAGCACCGCGGACCGTTTGGATATATTCCTCCTTATCTACACTATGTAACTTGTTACGTAAATAACGAACGTATACATCAACGATATTCGTCTCAACCATTGCATCATATCCCCATACTTGATCCAATAAAACATCACGGGTAAGTACTCTATTAATATTTTTCATAAACATAAGCAAGAGTTCAAATTCTTTATTTGTAAGTTCGATTTCTTCATTTCCTTTTGTAATCGTTCGCGATTCAATCTGGAGCTGTAAATCTTTGAACGTAAGAGATGAAACATGCTTGTTTTCTATATGTTCTTCCCGTCTAAATATAACCCTCATACGTGCCAACAGCTCTTCAATTGCAAATGGTTTCGGAAGATAATCATCGGCTCCGCTATCTAATCCTGTCACGCGATCCATAATACTATCGCGTGCAGTTAGCATAATAATTGGTGTATTTTTAGTTGCCCTTAATCTACGACACACTTCTAGTCCATTTAACCCAGGCAGCATTAAATCAAGTAAAATAAGATCATAATTTGTTTCAAGCGCGGCCTCTAATCCCTTCCTTCCATCAAACTGAATGTCTACCTTATATCCTTCATACTTTAATTCTAATTCTAAAAAATCAACTAAACTTTCCTCATCCTCAATAATTAATATGCGTTGCAACAGTAATTCCTCCTATACAGTTAAATGAATGAGTACTCCTATCCCAAATATAATTGCAATGATTTGATGTGCTTTTCTATACAATATCAAGTTTGTTTTTTTATTATGTTTCTGTAAGAGAAATCCAACGATTCCTAGTATGATTAAAATGAAAAGAGAGAATATACCACTATAAAATATAAGCAAATGCCGACTTCCTTTTAATAAAAAATAAATGCCGTGAGTAATTGATACAGCTAATACAGTATATCCAATTAATACGTGAAACTTTTTAATAAAAAGATATACATCCTTCATCAATTTAAATCCAATGATATTTTTCTTTTTTAAAAATAACCATATATGACGTAAAATCCATAACGATGCAGCTAAAATTGCCCCGTATTCACCGAAAGAACCTAATTTCTTATTTAACCATTTCATATTTAATACGTTGCCGTATATTACATTAATAAATAACAATGCTATACTACAAAAAATAATAGTAATGCCTATAATTTTAACATACAAATGAATATATTTATTTCTTAGTACCTTCTCCAATTCATTCAAGCTCCTTCCTTATAAACCTTCTGTAACAAGCAGAATATCAAATAAAAAAGAAAGGAACATGAGAGAAAGATTAAAATAAAATGAGAATTTAAAGATCACTTGAATTTTCTAGTGATTATTTTTAGCTAATTTTATTATTTTTTGAATAAACGGTTCTTTTGCGTTTGTGTATGAAGCACGATCAAAAGGATATGTAGCAGCAAGTTTCTCTTTTAATTCTCTATATTCTTTTTGTACCCATTTATGTTCTCTAAGAAAATCACGAAATAAAATGTTATTCTGCCACTCCTCACTATTATAAATATAAACATGTAAATGGTGGGTGCCTGCCCTCCATTTGCCCTTTCTAAAAAAACGCCAATTAGGGGTTTCTTTTGGAACATACTCATATCCAATTTTTAATAGGGCTTCAATCCACGTTTCTGTAACTTTCAAATCAGTTACACCAATCATCATATCAATTAATGGTTTCGCACCTAATCCCTGTACAGACGTACTTCCTATATGTTCAATAGCAATACAATCTTCTCCGAATAAAGAAATAAATTTCTCCTTTTCTATTACATACTCTTCATACCATTCTTTTTCATACGGTTTAATAACGATTTGTTGTGCCATTTTATTCACCTTCTTATAATTAATTATTATTATATTTATAAAATTTCATGTGTTTAACATAGGATTTTCAAAAAATATGTCGAATACTGAAATATACAACTTTATTATAATAAATGCGAGGTATATTATGAAAGATTATCCAGTTGAAATTCAGTTGAATCAAGTTACATTCCGGTTAAAAGAGCATCATAATTTTGATTGGCTATTGAAATTAGGAAACGTATTTGCGGTTTTTGACCAGCAAGATTCAGGCAATCTATCTTTCGGTGTAGAAAAAGATGGGCGTAAGAAATTTATTAAATATGCAGGGGCACAAACACTTGCATATGAAGGAACAATGAAAGACGCTATTGAAAGATTAAAAAAATCAGCTTCCCTATACGAAGAATTAAAGCATGACTCGCTTATAAAACTAATTGAACATTATCCAGTTCACTCTGGATATGTACTAATTTTTGATTGGTTTGATGGTGAATGTCTTCATTCGCATTGGAGTTTCCCGCCTCCTGAAAAATATACTAATCCAAGCTCTCCATTTTATAAATTTAAGCATTTATCAGTTATGGAACGAATTCAATCATTACATTCCATTTTTTCTTTCCATACATTTGTCGAAAAGAACAACTATGTAGCAATAGATTTTTATGACGGTAGTATTTTATATAATTTTCAAACAAATGAGACAAAGATTTGTGATATTGATTTATATTCTAAAAAACCATATGTGAATAAAATGGGAAGATTATGGGGTTCCTCTCGTTTTATGTCTCCTGAAGAATTCGAGCTACATGCAATGATTGACGCAAGGACAAATGTATTTAATATGGGGGCAATGGCTTTTGCTCTCTTGGGCGGTGGAGAAGATCGCTCCTTTACAAAATGGGAAGCAAGTAAAGATTTATATGAAATAGCGTATCGTGCTGTAAATGAAAACAGAATTGAACGATATGCATCGGTTGAAGCATTTTATGAAGAATGGCTAAACGTGGCTAATGCTAAAAAGATATAAACTTATATTATTAAAAGCAAAAAGTTTCTACTATAATCATGTATAATATATTTGAAATGGAAATTCAAAATAACGGGGCAAATATTATGAACTTTGTTTATATTAATCAAAACGTATTAAATAATCTTCTTTACATTTTAAGTAGTATATTTATTTTTTATTTTATATATGATAGCGGGCGCAATTTAAAGAAATATAAAAAACTACTTATTATACTTTGTACGAGTATCCCTCTTATTTTATGTATGCGTTATCCTATCTATATGGATGAAAATTGTATTCATGATTTAAGACAAATACCAGTTATTATAGGTACGCTTTATGGCGGCTTCCCTGTTGGTATAATATTGCTTGCCATCTTATTAATTACAAGGTTTTCATTTTATGGATTTAGTATGTTAACAATATTAGTTTATGGCACAATGTTTATCATTACAGCGTTCGCATCCGCAAAATTTAATAAGTATAATAGAAAAGTTAAAGTAGCTTACGGAATGTTTTTAACATTTTTTCTAGCAATATTTACAACTGTAATTGTATTAACCTTATCAGATTTTGAAGTAAATAATTTATACATCATTTATTTCATAATATTACCAACTACTTTAATGTTATTTGTAATTTATTTTAATGAAGTTTTAAAAGATGCAGTATGTATGCGATCGAAGTTAATCAAAATGGAAAAAATGGAGATTGTTAGCCAGCTTGCTGCTAGTATATCGCACGAAGTAAGAAATCCATTAACTGTCGTAAAAGGATTTACTCAACTTTTAAAAACACCAAATTTAACTCCAGAATCAAGAGACGAGTATATTGAACATATACTTGAAGAGTTACATCGTGCCCAAGGAATTATTGATGATTATTTAACGTTTGCCAAACCTGCTTCAGAAAAATTAGATCATATTTCAGTAGAACAAGAGTTAAATCGAGTTATTAACATGATCTTACCTTTATGTAATATGAATACAATACATATTACAAAAGATTTCTCTACGGCAACAATTGTTGGTAATAAACAGCACTTTCAACAATGTTTTTTAAACTTAATAAAAAATGGTATTGAAGCAATGCCTAATGGTGGTACTTTAAATATCTCCTCATCTATTAGTAATAATAAGGTTATCATACGAATTGAGGATAGCGGAATTGGTATGTCACAAGAGCAAATAAATCGATTTGGTGAACCGTATTTTAGTACAAAAACGAAGGGTACAGGTTTAGGCACAATGGTTGCTGTTAAAATTATTGAAACGATGCAAGGTAATTTGAAAATCCGAAGCGTTATGAATAAAGGTACAACTTTGACAATTACATTACCGAAATATAATATGAACTCATCTAAAAACAAATAAAAAAGGAGCATAGTTGCTCCTTTTTTATTTGTTTCGATACATAAGTATCTTCTATGTTTTGTAAGTTTACATTTGTGGAGACTAATTAGAAATTAGTACCCTCCGCCCCAGCAGCTGCATCCAACGATAATTAACAAAATGAATAACACAACTAATAAAGCGAAACCTCCACCAAAACCACAAGAACCACCGTAACTCATATTTTCTCCTCCTTTTGGTTTGAAAACTAATAGGTAGTTGATCATTTTAACTGGTTCGTATTATACATTATGTAAATATCCCCTTTTTGAGCATGTCTATATAAAAATAAGTAAAGCACTCATTTGAGAGTGCTTTAAAATGGATACCAAAAGTTTTGAAATACATGTAACTTTAAATACACAGCAACAATTAAAATAAAAACACCTATAAATAAAGCAACAAAATCTCCTCTTTTCGCTTTATTTGTATAAAACCACGTACGTGTATCCTTCTTTCCAAACCCTCTTAAATCCATTGCATTTGAAACTATATCAATTCTATCTAGAGAATGAATAATTAAAGGCCAGAAAATTAAGACACGGTTTTTCATACGAATCCATAAACTTGCTTCTCCTTTTTCAAATGCTACTCCTCTCGCCTCTTGCGCATATTTAATAATTTGATATTCAGACTGAATATCAGGTATATAACGTAATGCAATATTTATCGCATAAGTAATCTTATAATGAATTCGAAATTTACTTAAGCTACTCACAAATCCGCTTGGATCAGTCGTATAAATAAAAATAAGTGTAAATGGTAATAACGTAAAATACTTTAATGAAAGTGTAGCTGCATAAAATAATGTTTCATAAGTAATTGTTGCATATCCAATATGTAGAAATGAAGTATATGATTCGGTTAATTCAGATCCATGGGTTGGTGTAATAAATAAGATCATAACAGAATTTAATAAACTAAATGTAAATATAACAGTAAAAACAATAAAAATTTTACGAAATGGAATTTTAGCAACCAGGAGTCCAATACATCCAATTATAAATACAAATAGCAATACGCGAAAATCAAAAAATAAAAAAGTAAGCGTCATACAAAAAATAAATAACAACAATTTCACTGCTCCATCCATACGGTGAAAATATGTACTATACACCTTCCGCCCTCCTCATAACATTAAAATAAAGTTCTATAAACCTTTCAGGATTTGCAATACCACTAAATTTAACGAGTTTGAATAAAGAACTCTCCCTTAAGTTCGCCCTTTGTAACGTTTCTAGATTTCCTAATACAGTAGACGCGGTATTATTCGCAATAATTTCTCCTTCATGTAGAACTATCGCCCTGTCTGCATATTCTAATGCAAGATTCATATCGTGTGTAATAAAAATAAAAGATATTCCCTTTGCAGCTAGTTCTCTAATAAATGTCATAAACTTTTTATAATGATAATAATCTTGTCCCGCTGTCGGCTCATCTAAAATGATAAGTTTCGGATTTGTTGTTAGTACAGATGCAATCGTTACTCTCTTTTTTTGTCCATAACTTAATGCCTGGATTGGCCAATTTCGAAATGGATACAAGCCACAAATTTTTAACGTTTCTTCCGCTCTAAGCTTAATTTCTTCCTTTGATACCTTTTTTAATTTTAATGTGAATGAAACCTCTTCTATAACAGTAGGCTGTGTAATCATATGATTTGGATTTTGCATGACATATGATATAATCTCTCCACGTTTACGAATAGACCAAGTATTGATATTTATTCCATTAAATAAAATCCTATCATTATTTGTTTTGTTTATACCTATCAAACTATGAGCGAGTGTTGATTTTCCGGCGCCATTATGACCTAAAAGTGCAACAATTCCCCCTTCTTTTATGGAGAAAGTTATATTGTCTAATACTTTTTGCTTATTAGAATAGGAGAAAGACAAATTTTCTACTTTCAATATTTCTTTGTTTTTAGGAGTATTTTCACAAAAAACTTGCTTCTCCATCCACTCATTTATTGCGCTACGAACACTTTCTATTTGAAGATTTTCAAGAGGGTATATTACCTCATTCTTACTATCAAACTGTAATCTCTTTAATGCTTCCATGTACATAGGTTCCCTTAAGCCAATAGAAGGTAATATATTTGAGGCCAAAATCTCTTCTGGTGTTCCTATCTCAACGATTTCCCCTTCATCCATTAAAATAATTTTATCTAAATCCAGATTTAACATTTCTTCTATTCGATGTTCAATAATTACAATTGTTTTATTATATTGTTTATGTATATCTTTAATAAGTTCTATTGTATGTAAGCTACTTACTGGATCTAAATTCGCTAAAGGTTCATCAAATAATAATATATCCGCATTTGTCGTTAGCAGACCTGCTAACGACACAGTTTGTTTTTGCCCTCCTGATAATTCATGTGGACTTTGTTTATGAAAATTATGCATCTTTACCTTTTTTAATGATTCCGAAACAATCTTTTTCATATCATCTTCATTTACGCATTCATTTTCTAAATAAAAAGCTACATCTTCCTCTACTGTAAGACCAATAAATTGTGCATCTTGATCTTGCAAAATTGTTCCAACCTGTTTACTCTGTTCAAAAATACTTCCTTTCCTCGGGTCTTTTCCGTCAATTAAAATAGTACCAGTACTAGTCCCTTCATAAGAAAATGGGATTAGCCCATTCATACAATGAGCTAATGTTGACTTCCCTGAACCACTTCGCCCAGCAATTAGCACTTTTTCCCCAGGATATATATGAAATGTAACGTTTTTAACAGTAGGCTGCGCTGCATGCTTATATTGAAAGTTGAATTGTTCAAAAGAAATAATTGGTTGCATGTTAACATCCCTACTTTTCAATTTTTAAATGTGTATGTTTCTTATTAGATTTAGCTAACCCTATTGTAATTGGCAATCCAAGAACTAAAAATACAATAACATCAGCAACTGTTGCACCTAATACTTGTATAACAATTTTGTCAAATGGTTCTCCCATCACGATAATATCGAATGCCCCAGCAAATATAATAGCAATGACAATACCAATTAAGCCAGTAATAGCTAAATAGGAAATATCCCCTTTATTATATGTCCCGTTTTTCACACTAAAGCCAACTCTTTTTTGAATGAGCCCCATTGCAAAGCCGATAATGCCTGAACTAAAAACCCAGCCCCACCAAATACCCCAGCCAGCAATTGTATCTGTTACGGTATGACCGATAAGTCCTATTAATAGTCCTGCCACTGGGCCAAATAACGCACCAAAAATGGTTAAAATAGCTAACGCAGGTTTAATAAATGTATTGGGTGCAATAGAAAATCCCCAAAGTCCTAATATCCCGTATAATGCTGCTCCAATTCCGATTGCCACTACTAATTTTGTTGATAATTTATTCATTACAATTCTCCCCTCTTAATAGTCAACTTTTATTACTCTATATTTATTTTGAAAATGAATTATGCATCGACACTCCCTTTCTATACAACAAAAAATGACCTCTTACATAAGAGGTCATTTTCTTTCACGTTCAAGAATCCTCTTATCTTCCAAAAAACACATCGTGTTCTCTGCGGAATTAGCACCTTCCTATAAATATATATAGGGGTTGCTGAGGTTTCATAGGGCCGTTCCCTCCACCTCTCTGGATAAGTATTAATTTGTAATTCGTATTATGGCATTAAAAAATATAAATTTCAACACTTTTCTAATTATTTTTATTTTTTGTCTAATAGTACATTTAAATCATTGTATTCTTATCGGAATTGTGAAATAATAAATTCAAAATAGTTACGGGAGGAATGTACGATGAAAGTAATCGGTTTAATTGGTGGACTAAGTTGGGAATCTACATCATTATACTATAAACATATTAATACACTTACACTCTCTCAATACGATCAAAATGCAAAGCTTGTTTTATATAGCATGGACTTTGGTGAAGTAACTACTTTATTACAAAATCACCAATATGAAGAAGTGAAAAACGAATTAGTCACCGTTGCAAAGAAGGTTGAAAAATCCGGAGCTGAATGTTTATTAATGTGTTCCAATACGGTCCATCTATTTGCTGAAGAAGTGGAAAGTGCAATATCCATTCCACTTCTTCACATAGGTGATGTAAGTGCTAAAGAAATGGTAGAACAGAATATAAAGCGTATCGGATTATTGGGTATGAAACAAACGATGGAACAAGACTTCTATAAATCACGATTAGCGAATTATAGCATTGAGACAATCATCCCCAATAAAGAGGAAAGAAATTTTATTCATCATGTTATTTTAAATGAATTAAGTAAAGGAATTATTTCAGAAACATCAAAAGAAAAGCTATTACAAATTACAAAGTCATTAATTCAAAATGGCGCAGAAGGTATACTACTAGGTTGCACCGAAATACCGTTGCTCATTTCCCAAAACGACCTTACTGTTCCTGTTTTTGATACTGCTTTTTTACATGCAAATACTGCTGTGCAGTTTGCGGGATAATCATATAAAAGCATAAAGGTGCGCCTCTATGCTTTTATATTACCCACACTATTTATTTAAAAGAGATGTAATCACTGTGATTGCTTCATTTGAACCACCACAATCTAAAAAACTATCTTTCAGTTTTCGTATTCCATGCTTATACTTTTCATTTGAAAGAACATCGGTTACCGCTTCTTTTAACGTTTGCACATTAACATTCTCTTTCAATAACCGATGCGCTGCTTCAAGCTCAGTTAATCTTTGTGCTATCATTGGCTGGTCTTTATCATGTGGAATGATGACAAATGGGACATTAAAATGAATAGCATCGTGTACACTGTTCATACCGCCATGTGTAATAAAAACATCTGCTTCACTTAATACTTCTGATTGAGGTACGTATGGAGCAATTATAAAATTGTTTGGCGCTTCCTTAATTTTAGAACGATCATTTCTATCGCCAATTGCCATTACAACTAATCCATTAAAATCTGAGAAAGCATCAATACATGCATTAAAGAATGGTTCGATCCCTTCAAGCAGTGTTCCCATTGAAATATAAATAACTTTCTTATCTTTAAGCGATTCAAGTGGAAATTCAACATTTATTTTACGCTTTGAAATACTTGGTCCAATAAAAATGTTATTTTCTCCGAACGAATCGCTATTAGGTTGGAAATAACGACTTGTGTACACAAGAGTAACATCTCCCTTATTATGCATAAATTGAAGATTATTTTTAGGCTTTACTCCAAATTCACGATCCATTTGATATAACAACTGTTCAGAAATTTCATCAGGTCGGAATGGTATTGCTGCATTAGGATGAAAAGGTAAAGTCTCTAAAAATTCAGTAGGAATTAAAAATATAGGAGAAGAAACTATGCCTGGAATTTGTAAATACTCCTTTACTAACTCTCCAGCACCAAATATATCATAAATTACGAAATCAAAATTTATGTTTTCACATAATTGTTTCACAATTTCTAATATATATAAAGAAGTTTGAACATGTACACGAAAGAAAGAATTCAGCCCATCTAGAGTTTCAGAATCAATAGAAATCTCCTTTAATAAATCTGGATGTGTATATACAATAGCTCCCAAATCTTCAATTCTGTCTTTAAATTGTTCTGTCGTAATATAATGTACGTGATCCCCCCGTTCAGTATAGGCTTTAACTAAACTTAATGTAGGATTTACATGTCCCTCTGCTGGAAAATTAACCACTAAAATATTTAGCACTTATTTCTCACTCCTTACATTTCAATTCACTTATTAAGCATACTGTAATTATTACCGTCAAACTTCCCCTAATAGTCCTAATATACTTGCTACTTTAGATTGATAAATAATTATCAGTTATTTAATTAAAAAAAGGCATCTACATATGTAGATGCCAAACCGTGATAAGGAGTGTTCTGTGAGGTTAGAATAAGCTTTTCAGCTTGTCCTATGCTATCAATATATGTTTTATTTTATAAAATGTGAATAATTGATAGAATAATTTTATCCTTCTTTCTCACCCATTTTGAATTAATTCTCAAATAAGACAACTCTATTTTTATAACATTTCATATGTTTTAATCTTCTTTAGAGCTATCTATTTTTACAGTTTCTCCAGTCAATCGCTTATTTTTCAATTCAAAATAAGCATCTAAAACTTCTTTTCCAATATCAGAGTTAATACCAGATTTGTCATTCATAACCCACGGCACAACTACGGAAAACGCTACTTCTGGATTATCATATGGCGCATATCCTGCTAACGTTAAGTTATAACATTCTCTTCTCTCGCCTTTTTCATTTCTTCCAATATCACTTTCTCCACCGTATACCGTCTGTGCTGTTCCTGTTTTACCTGCTGGTTTATAAGATGCTTTTTGGAACGCCCTTACTCCTGTTCCATCACCCTCTTGGAATACCTTTCTAAATCCTTCTTTTACTTGATTTATATATTCCTCTTTCATATCAATTTTATTTAAAACAATTGGTTCTACTGCATGCACCACTTTACCAATCTCATCTTTTTGCGACGTTTGCTCTCTTACCTCTTGTACAATTTGTGGCTTCATTCGATATCCACCGTTTGCAATTGTTGAAATATACTGTACGAGCTGAAGTGGTGTATACGTGTCATACTGACCAATTGAGTAATCTAATAAGAAACCCGGCTGATTATCTTTTTTACCAATTTGTCCAGCTGTTTCATTCGGTAGATCGATGCCCGTTGGAACACCTAATCCGAATTGTCTGAAATAGTACCTCATTTTATCAAAGTATTCCTGTTTAATATTTAATGAACTATTTTTCACATAATCCACGCCTGCAATTTTTAATGCTGTATGAAACATATAAACGTTTGAAGAGACTTGTAACGCTCTTAAATCATCAATGTTTCCAAACTCTTTCCAAGACTTCTTCTCCCTAGTACCTTTAAGCTTCATAGGTGCATCATAAAAATAAGTACCTGGTGTTATAGCTTTCGTTTCAAATCCAGTTAAAACTGTCGCACCTTTAACTGTTGATCCCAGCTCATATGAACTAGTCATTGTGCCTAATGCATAGTCTTCAACTTCTGTTTTCCCGTCTTTTTCTACAAGTCTTTTCCCAGCCATTGATAATACTTGTCCGTTTTTCGGATTCATCATTACAACGAAAGCACGGTCCAACATAGATTCAGATCCTTTATATGCCTTTAATATTTTTTCTATACTTTCTTCTACTTTTTTCTGTAATTCCATATCTATCGTTAAAGTTAAGTTCTTACCGCTCTTTCCCTCAGAAATTGTTTCCGTTCTAATTGTAGTACCTTGTTTATCTGCAACGCTTCTTACTTCTTTTTTTGTACCATGAAGTACATCTTCATATTGCTGCTCAATATAACTTTTTCCAACCCTATCATTTCGGCTATAATCTCGTACCAAGTAATAATCTAATTTTTCACTTGGTAATCCTTCATCGGAATTAGAAACATTTCCAAGAACAGATCGGAATAACCCATCATTTACATACGCTCTCTCCCAATCAACCGACACATCTACACCTGGGAGATTTGCTAAACCTTCACTAATTATAGTAAATTCCTTTTCACTAACATCTTTTTTAATAATTTGAGGAGCCATTTGATAACCAGAAGTCATCTTACTTTTAATAGCTAACACTTTAATATCTTTATCTGTTAAATCTTGAAGATCTTTATCTGTAACTCGTTTTCTTTTTAACTCTTCAATTTTTTTATCTAAATTTTTTCCGGTAATATCTTTATCTCTGAACTTATTTATTTCTTTTTTAGATACTAATTTTTCAGTTAGTTTCGGATTTAATTGCATCCAAAAATCTTTCTTATCCGTCTCAGTTAGCTTGTCTATATCTTCTTGTGGTATTTCAATTATGTCTGCAAGTTGTCTTGCTGTTTTTAATATTTCTTCTGATTTTACACCTTTCATCTTTGTATATGTAATTGTACGTAAAGACTTATTATCAACTACTGGATTCCCTTCTCGGTCAAATATTTTTCCCCGCGGCACAGAAAGGCTTACGGTTGCATTTTCTCTCTTCTCCACTTCATTTTTATACGTCTCACCATCGATAATTTGTACTTTACCTAATTGTATAATCATGGCAGAAAACAATATAAATACACATAAGAATAAAATGTTTAACCGCATCGGTACTGCTCTACCGCTTTTTTTCTCTTGTTTTTTCACCTTGTCATAATCTCCTCCTTACTGTATTTCTATTAATAATTGAATCTATATATTAAAAGTAATGCACATTTTCTATACATTACTTTGCACAAATACTAATATATTGATGAAAACTTAATAGAAATTAAAGCAAATCTAAAGAAAAGGTAAAGTTTTCTAAATTAAATACAAAAATACCCAATAACCAAAAGCTTAGCTTTTGGTTATTGGGTATTTAATAAATTTAAGAGTTAATAATTGGACGTATCGATTCAAATCTATCATCATAATTTGATAAAGGCTTTTTACTCTGAAATTTTGGCAAGTAAATCGTTACTGTTGTTCCGACGCCAACCTCACTCATAATACTTATATTCCCTTGATGACTTTCAATAATTTTATAACTTAACATCAACCCAATACCGGTACCTTTTTCTTTCGTACTATAAAAAGGTTCACCTAATCTTTTAATTCGTTCTTCAGGTATTCCTATTCCTTTATCAATTACATTAATAATGATACCATCTTTGCCTATTTCTTTTATGTGAATTGAAATTCTCCCACCATCTGGCATAGCTTCGATTGAATTTTGCAAAATGTTAATAAATACTTGTTTCAGTTGATTTTCTGAGCATTCAATGATTATATCTTTGGAATCTGCATATAATTCAACTTGAATATTTGTCATAATTGCTTTTGTATTTATTAACGAAACGACATTTTTAAATATTTGATAAAGATTTTTCTTTTCCGTGCTTAGTTCATCTGTTTTAGCAATCGATAAAAATTCTTGAAGAATCGCTTCTATTCTTTCAATTTCAGAAAGCATTAGATCAAAATATTTTTCTTGATCTTCTTTATTAATTTGAAATAGCTGTATAAAGCCTTTAATGACTGTTAATGGATTCCTAACTTCATGAGCAACACCAGCTGCTAATTGACCGATTGCTGCAAGTGTATCTGATTTATTTAGCAATTCTTCTGTCTTTTTCCGCTCTGTAATATCACGTACAATAATCATAATTTTATCATGCAATAACGGTAAACATCTAGCTTCGAAGAAATCGATACTTTCATTAATTGTAAGTGGATATTCCACAATTACATTTGTCCCTTTTTCTTTCACTTGACAAATTGCTTCTTGAAATTTTTTTGCTACTGTAGATGGTAATACTTCGTAAAACTTTTTTCCCATAAAAGCTTCTGCGGGTACGTAAAATTTTGTAGGGGATCCTGCTTTATAATCAATAATTGTTCCATCATCTTCCGTTAAGAAACATAAATCTGGTAAAGCCTGAAAAATTAATTCTAATTCAGACGTTTGTTGTTTTAATTTCTCTTCTATTGCTTTTAAATGTGTAATATCCACACCAACAGCCCAATAACTAAATCCACGTACAGGAAACTGTTCTGATATATTGGACCACATTATCGTTTTAATTTCACCATTTTTACAAGTTAAACGCATTTCCCAGTCTCTAAAGTTCTTTCCACGAGTCAAAAATTTCTTTTGTATCTCGTGACGATAATCATGATCCGGATACAGTAATCGAAGTGCGTTTGGATTTCCAATTACCTCTTCCGCAGTATAGCCTGTCACAATTTCACATTCGCGATTCCACAAAACAAAATCTCCATTATAATCAAGTGCATCAACCATAACAGGCATGTTTTGTAAGATTGTATGTAGTTCCTCCTCTTTTCGAGTAAGTAACGTCGTATTTTTATTTTGAAATCCTTTCATTACTCCATCTATAATTAAATTTGAAAGCATTTCAAAGTATTTTTGGCAATTGAAAATTTCGCTTTTCTGAGACCATACAACAAAAGATCCTAAATATTGATTGTATAAAAAAATGGGGATTTCAAGTTTGGGAAGTTTACATATTTTCTTTTCATTTATTCCAAATGAAAATATACATTCTTTTTCAGCATCAAGAAGTTGATGTGATATGTTGGTTAATTGATAAAATTGTTCTGCCATGGTTTCTATTGTACTCACATCAATAAGTTCCATTAGCCGCGCATTCATTCCTTTTTCACCTCAATATGTAAAATTCATACAAATTTTAAATTCATACTTCTCCATTATACGAAGAATGTGCCTGTAGGTATATAGCTGAAGAATAATTATTCGAACAAATTTTATTTTTCAATTAAAAACAAAAAATATATCCGTGCAAATTGAAACTCTAATTAGTAAGTTTTTTCATCACCGATTAATTATTAGCTGTGCCAATCATGATCTTTTATGTTGCACAAACTCTCCTTAGCTCCTTACATTTGTTAAGTTTTGACATGAATTCATACGCATTAGTTGTATTATAAAAATGCATTAAATATAAAGTTCATAAAATTTTCACAATTACTATGAAAAATATAAACATTTATTCCAATATATTCTATATAATAAAATGTAATAAGGCTTCTATGAATCTCATAGAATACCTTACCCCTAATAAAAAGAAAAAAAGAATCTATTTATTTTATTAAAAGGACAGATGATTAGTAAGTCCTATAATAAACAAGGGATTCAATAAAATGTTACACATTTTATTAAGGAAAGTACATCACTATTGAATAGTGGTGTATTTTTCTTTTAAAAGACCTCTACATGACCTCATTTACTACTACAACATTTGAGTTTTATCATAAATAATTTTATTGTAAAGTGACGAAAAAGTTGCTTGATTTACAATAAAGTCGTTTAAAAAATAATAAAGTTGCTAAAAAAATGAGAGTCATTTTAAGCTATATGTGATAAAATATACAAATCAAATTTAGGAGGAGTTATTTATGAAGTGCAATAAATATAATTGGGTACATTTAAAGAGGGAAAGCGTATCAATGACCCTATAAACTACGTCTACCCTCATTATTTATTGGAGGGTTAAATGTGAATACATCTCATTCACAGTCAAATTCACGTCATAATCAAGTTTTATTATGGCTTTGTGTTCTTTCTTTTTTCAGCGTTTTAAATGAAATGGTTTTAAATGTTTCATTACCTGATATTGCTAGCGATTTTAATAAGGAACCAGCAAGTGTAAACTGGGTAAACACAGCGTTCATATTAACTTTTTCCATAGGAACAGCTATATATGGAAAGCTATCGGATCAGCTAGGCATCAAAAAGCTACTCCTATTTGGAATTATAGTGAACTGCATCGGATCAGTTATCGGATTTGTTGGGCATTCGTTCTTTTCTGTAATTATTTTGGCTCGGCTTATCCAGGGCGCGGGTGCAGCTGCATTTCCAGCACTTGTGATGGTTGTTGTGGCGCGCTATATCCCAAAAGAAGATAGGGGTAAAGCATTTGGACTTATTGGGTCCATTGTAGCAATGGGAGAAGGTGTAGGACCATTTATTGGTGGAGTGATTGCTGAATATATCCATTGGTCTTATTTACTGCTTTTACCACTTGTGACGATTATCACTGTTCCATTCCTTGCAAAATTAATGAAACAGGAAGACGTAATAAAAGGCTCTTTTGATACTGTAGGGATAATATTCATGTCCGTAGGTATTGTATTTTTTATGATGTTTACGACATCTTATAGAATTTCCTTTCTAATCGTTAGCATTATATGTTTCCTGATATTTGTTAAACATATTAGGAAAGTATCTAATCCTTTTGTTGATCCTGCGCTAGGAAGAAATGTCCCATTTATGATTGGAATCATTTGTGGAGGACTTATATTTGGAACTGTAGCAGGATTTCTTTCTATGGTTCCTTATATGATGAAAGATGTGTATCAATTAAGTACTGCTGCAATTGGAAGTGGGATTATTTTCCCTGGTGCAATGAGTGTTATTGTTTTTGGTTATATTGGTGGAGTTCTTGTTGATAAGAAAGGCTCTTTATTTGTGTTAACAACTGGAGTTGCATTTCTTTCTATCAGCTTTTTAGTAGCTGCCCTTTTTATAGAAACAACACCATGGCTCATGACAAGTATATTAATTTTTGTTTTTGGAGGGCTTTCTTTTACGAAAACAGTTATCTCCACCATTGTTTCAAGTAGTTTGGAACAAAAGGAAGCTGGTGCTGGAATGAGTTTGCTTAATTTTACAAGCTTTTTATCAGAAGGAATGGGTATTGCAATTGTAGGTGGATTATTATCGATAGGTTTGCTAGATCGAAAATTGTTACCTATAAATGCTGATCCATCCACTCATTTGTACAGTAATATGCTATTTCTTTTTGCGGGGATCATCGTCATTAGCTGGTTGGTTACTATGAATATGTATAAGCGTTCAAGAAGAAATAGCTGAACTTGACTGGGCCGCTATTGTTGAATAAAACTTAGATTTTCAAATGACTTTATCGTTATTTTTTTTAGTGTAGTGAAATATCTTACATCAAAAATTAAACAACTTTAAGTATAACCCCGTCCTAAATTTAGAACGGGGTTATATTTATTTGAGCTTTTAAAATTTAATAACTTTATTGTTATTTTACATTTATACAATGAAAAAAATTCCGAGAAGTTATTCTTCATTAAATAACTAATTATTTAAACATTTCAAAATGACCTGTAACCCACTTTTGATGATTACGAGCAAGGTATTGTTCCGTCTGAATAAGTTTATCTACAAGTTCTTCTTTAGATAATTTCATATATTTACTTCTTACTTTTAAAATATTGCGACTAGGTGAAATGTTTCTTATAGTCGATTCATCAAATGTGGTTTGTGGTGCAGTCTTTTTCTTGTTTTGTTTTATTTTAAAAGTCTTACTATATTGTTTGTAATAAGAATACAGTTCCTCATTTCTTTTTATTGTATTAGAATGGATACCTTTTCCTGTTACATCAAGTTCTTTTGATTTCTCATGAATGTTTTTGTATGTTACAGGAATTCCATTTGAAATGAGAGTATCAATTGTCAACATACCTAATTGAATAGAACGATTTTTTCTTTGTTCGTGAACAGACCTCAACCAAGAACGACTACCAGAAGGTGTTAGATTTGATAACTGGTTCATATCTCTGTTCCTCTCTATATTTTTTGATTAAATCAATTTCTTTTAATTCAATTTTAGCTTGTTTCCGCATTTCTTTTGCTTTTCTTACTTCAATTTCGAGCCCAATTTTTTTGAAACGTTTTTCCATGTCCTCTGCAACCTTAATAGCTTCTAATAGTTCATGTTCTTGTTCTGGTTGTGGGATTTTTGCTTTGCACCCTAAACATGCCATCTTCGTCGGACATACATAATCTGTCACACAAGTGCCGCCTAAAACGTTATTAAAAACTCCAACTTTTTCACTATACTCTGTAAGTTCTTTTTGAAGTTCTACTGGACTTCGTAGTAAAGCATCATCTATGTCAATATAGCTAGAAATTACATCTTGAAGTTCACCGACCGATTCAGCAATTTGACTTGGAGTTGGAGCCGAATAGTATTCAGTTACCACTAAGTCTCGTTGATGCAGAATTTTCGCCAAAATATCAATAGGCATCTTTTGACGTTGTACAGCTTCTGTTGCAAATGCATGCCGTAACAAATGTGTTTTTACAATTACAGGAGAGCCCTCTTGTGTTTCAAATCTTAACCCGTGTAGTAGAAATCGAATACAGGCATACACTGCATGAATCTTAAAAGCTTTATGATTATATTGAAAATAATAAGGCTTTTCTCCTGGAAACAAGTGCTTTCTATCATGACGATATTCAACACTGGGAATTTTTCCTCCATAATGATCCTTTAGCATTCGTGAAACAGTTTGGATAATTTGCATTGTTTGTTTACTCACATAAAATTCTTCTACAATATCTCTTCCTTTTGGAATCGCATAAAATGAATAATGAAGTTTTTCTTTTACCAATTTAGTTTGTATACATTCTTTCGTGTTGCTAATTTGTAATAGTTCATTTATTCTTGCTCCTGTTGTTGTAAGAATATCTATCGCCAATAAACCAAATGTACATCCAGCATAAAAAGGTTCTACATCAAAAAAAACACCTTTTACATTATTCCTATAACGACCTAAAAAAGCAGAAAAACTAATTATATCTTTATGACCACTAGCAAACGGAGGGGATTTACTTTCAGAATTCTTATCCATATACCCCCACAATTTTAGAAAGTCTTGTTTTTGTTTTATTTCTTCTTTGTTGGCCCTTTGAAATAAATTTCCTAGAACATCATTTTCAATTAAATCAGTAAACCATAATCCATCTACTTCGTCATCTTCATCTAAAGGTTCAGATTTTACAAATTCTAAAAAGTGGTGATTATTATTTTTCGAATAGGTTGATTTACGTTCTTGTGCTTGTTTAACTACTGTTTTGGGGAAGTATTCTTCGTGGTGTAATACAAATGACTGCTTATCCCATAAACGAAAATAAAAACGTTCTCCAATTCGTGTCGGTTCTTCGTAATGAAATTCCAGTGGAAGAGATAAGTTTTGTTCCTCAACACGTTCTATTGTTTTTTGAAAACTTTCCCTTATACGTTTTATTTGATTCCAGCGGAAATGGGCTTCCGATCGGATTTTGGGTAGAAAAGGAACTATAGCATCTGTTTCATCTTTCCGACTATTTTGTGCCTGTTCCGTCGCTAATTTTTCAAATAGAAAATCATTTGAGTTAAATAAAGGTATAGGAAAAAGAAATTGCTCAAAATATTCTTGTTGTTCGATTGATAATTTATGAGTTAACCACTTTTTCATTTGAGAGGAAAGTGCTCTATAATTTTTAAAAAAACTCATTCTCATAGAATTGGAATGTTCGGGATAAATTGTTCCTTTAAAATATTTATACAAATGTTCCATAACATCAAATTCTGACATCGTATTCAAGTTAAATGCTAAAAAAATATCTTGGAATCTTGGATTAGCATTTATTAATGTATTTCTAATTGTATGCGAATCTAGATTTTTATCCGCACTAGTAAGTATCCCTAATAAGAGATGATTTGCCCAAGGTTTATTAACACAAGCACTCAAGAAATACTTTAAGTTTCTTTCATCTAATTTATCTAAAAGAAAAATACCTCTTGAGTCTTTTAAGTGAAGAATTTTTCCGTCCACTTTTTCCTTTAACTTATCATACCATTCATTATTTGGTACATCTCTAATTATTGTTGACATACTTACTCCAACCCTTCTAACAGTTCTTGTAAATCATGATCTATTTCTTTTTGGACTTCAATTGTTGTATGTTGGAATTCGATGTTTTTCTTCATTTTTTTACTTTGTTCATATTCGATTTCATTTTTTTGCATATTTTCAAACATTTGGTCATGTGATTCTCGATGTTTTTCCTCATCGAAATAATGCTCATACACTCTAATGGTATCTGGATTTTTCCATTTCATATACTTAATAAGTTCATTCTTTCGTTGGTGGATTTCGGAATCATATTTAGAAATGTTATGAATCTCTCTAAGTCTAGTTGTGACAAACCAATGCCTTGCTTTATGTGGATTCAACTTAATATCGCCATTTGTCATTGCTTTGTTCCAATGATAGTACCAAGCATGATACGTTAAAGGTGTACCAAACTCTGAAAGGAATATAGGAGCTTCATCAGATAGTTGTTCATAATTAAAATGGTTTATATCATATTTCATTCTTTCGGTATTAATATATTGAAAAAGGCGTTTTACAGTGTCTTTGCTAAATCGAAGAAACTTTACCTTTCTTCCATAGCTACCTTTACTGAATGTAATGACTTCTTGATGACTTTTTCTTGAACGATAATCTCCAATTGTTAATTCAATGATTTCAGAAGCCCTAGCTCCAGTTTCAAAAAGCATTCGTGATATAACCGTTTCTCTTTGAGACCAATTTATATTTTTCCCCGCTTGATAGACTTGAAAGGGTAAGTGGGGATCGTCAATAATCTTAGGTTGCCATTCATCATTGATAATTTTGAAATAAGAATCCGTTAATCTACGATGTTCTAAAGGTTCTTCTGTTCCGCTAATAGCGGGCATGCGTGGTTTGTCCTTTCTAACACCTTCAACATGACTACGATAGTCATTGAGAATTGCTTCGGAATCTATTAATGGATTAGGATGATTATACTCGTCTAAACGAATAAGCGATTTATAGAATGATTTAATCGCAGATAAAAAAAGATTTACGGTATTGGGGCTTTTGTTTGTTAGATTAACAAAGCAAAAACTATCCTTTTCACGAACTCTACATTCCATTTCGCTTTTTAAATAATCTTCAATGGCTATTCGTATAATTTCTGGTGAATCATCCCATTTCACATGTCTTTCTTGATAGTTGCTATGCTGTTCTAACCAATAAAAAAAAGGTAACAGACATTGTAAATAAGATAAAGCTGAACTTTTCGATATTCTTCCTATACTATCTTGGTAAAAGTCCGTTAAAGGCAAAAATGGTTCATTATTACTATTAAAAACTAGCAATTCATATCGACTCTCAACATCCTTCGGACAATATGCATAATAATATCCTTGGCCCATTGTGCAAATCACCTTCCAGCAACTTTAAATAAAATTAATCTTCTAACCAGTTGTAGAGTGCAATCTTTGATTGGTATGTGTTTTCTGCTTTGTTTTGCATCGCATCGTAGTCTTGCTGTGTAAGATCAGATAAGTGTTTGTTTTGTTTTTTAGGTATTTTAACGAGAAGAGTAGTTGGACTCCAATTTTCACGAATCGCTTTTTTAATAAATCCATCAGGGTTTTTCACTTTTGTAGTAGACTGCTGCATAATAAGTAGTATTTCTAAAGTACGTTTAATTCCAACAATAGATAAGACTGAATGAATTTCTTTCGTAGGTGAGGTAAGTGTAACAGCTTCGTATGCTAATTTTATTAGCGTAGCTTCTTCATTTTCAAATGACTTTATGTGGGATTCTTGATGGGGTTCTTCTTTTGTGGGAACGATCTCTGTAATATGAAGCAAATCACTTTCAAGTATCCGCCATCCTTCTTTATCACTATTGCGATATGAATTAGGCAGCTTACCAGAACGTATCCACCTTTTAATCGTTTCTTCATGCTTCCCTATGAGGGAGGACACTTCTTTGACTGTGTATATTTTCATAAACACACCTCATTAAAAGTTTTTGTTTCCAGAATATTCTATTTTAATTATACAAAAATTGAATGCTGTAGTAAATCTATTTTTTTGTTGTGGTAGCAAATGAGGTCATAAAGAGGTCTTCTAAAAGAAAAATACACCACTAGAAATTAGTGATGTATTTCCGTTAATAAAATGTGCAACATTTTATTAACATAAAGGCTTATAAAAGCTTTGTGTGTTAGAACCTACTTTAATATTACATAGTAGATTCTTTTTTTCTTTTTATATTACATTACATATTTATATAAAGCATGTGCAACACCATGTTCTTCATTAGTCAAAGTTTCATATTGACACATCGCTTTTATTTCTTCGACTGCGTTCCCCATTGCAATTGATAGGTTTGCTTTTTCCATCATAGATACATCGTTTAGCCCATCACCTATCGCTACAGTATTTTCAACTGGAATATTTAAATGTTCCGCTAAAGTATATAGTCCATTTCCTTTTTGAGCGTCTCGATGATTAATCTCTAAATTATGCCAATATGAAGATGTAATTGCTAAATCAGTATTATGCAGAAACGTTTCTTTTAACTTTTTTAATTTTTCCATGTCATAAGAAAATGGTAAAAGCTTATGCACATGTATATCTGTTTCTACAATTGGTTTACAACTTTCTGCACTAAGAAATGCTGTATGTTCAAGGTATAATGCTGCGATCGTTTCCAACTCTTTCAAATCGATATTTTCATTTGAATGTTTCACATAATCGATTTCATTGCGTACACTCTCTACTCCATATTCCGGTACGTACACACCTTTATTAGTATAAAGCTGATAATATAATCCGTTTTCTTCAAGATAATTCACAATCTCGAGTGCCTGCATATTTTGAATTGGATATCTCTTCATCATTTTTTTATCATTATATATAAGCGCACCATTTTCGGCAATAATTGGACACTCCAAATTAACTTCTAACAACAATCGTTCAATATCGAAGATAGAACGACCTGTACAAATTGCTACAACATGACCAGCTTCCTGACATTTTCGAATTGCTTCTGCATTCTCGTTACTAATCATTTTGTTCCCCGAAAGAAGAGTTCCATCTAAATCAATTGCGATTAATTTCATTATTTCTTCACCACTTTCTATATATACACGCACTCATATGAAATGAAAGGTATCGTTTTCATACCGCTCTCGTAAAGCACTCTTTATTTATAATTTATGAAAAGCGTTTCAGGTCAAGAAATAATTATAAATAAAATCCAAAGCAAGGGCTTTGGACTTTAAACTATGAATTATAATGAATATATTTTGTCTCACATGTGTATACATTCTTTTCTTTAGTTGGAACGTATACTTTAAACTTTTCTAAACGTTTTCCGTAAACATGAATTGTGACAACGCTTTCATTGCCATCTATTTCAAGAATGTGACAATCAGCTGGTGGAATGACTTTATCTGTTTCTCCTTCTCCCAAATAAAGATTTCCTGTATGAGTTAAATAAACAAGTGAATTTTCAAGCTGCTTAGTTTGTATAAAGTTCTGCACCATTATTCTCCCTGTAAATACACCTTCTACTCCCCATGTGCCATCATGATCATGCAAAGGAGTCGATTGTCCATCTTTCCATACAAGAGCTAATACTTCAAAACGATTTAAAGGATCTTCATATAATAAGTGTCGTGCATATTGAGCCGAATTCGCCTTCTGTTTTTCTAACGGAAGCCATGTTTTCTTTTCTAAAAGTTCTTCTAATAATTTTTCAATCCCACAAACCATTTGATCTTCTAACAAATTACTATTTATTAAATCCGTTACAGCTTTAATAAATGTTTGGAACGTCTTACTTCCATTACACGTTAACATAAGCATCCTCCTCTACTCTTATTCACACACTTCCATACTAAATAACCAACTAAAATTTCACAATTGAGAAATAAAAGAACAAGGTACAGTAAATTTGTACCTTGCTGAACAGTTTATTGAGTTTTTAAGCAGATAGGTAAGAATTTCAAAGTTTGTTCATTTTCCAATATACATTGTTCTAAATTGAACGATGGGGATAATGCTATCTTTTCAAAAGCATTTATAAAGGTAGTTAATGCAATCTCAGCTTCTAAACGTGCAAGTGGTGCCCCTAAGCAAAAGTGAGGACCTTTACCAAATGTTAAATGCTTTTCATTTCCTATTCGGTGTATATTAAATTTAGAGGCTTGTGAAAACTTTTTCTCATCTAAATTTGCTGCACTTACCCACGCAACCACCATTTGATCCTTTTTCATTAAAGGGCCAAATATATTTGTATCCTCTGTAATTCTCCTAGCTAATGTAATGGGAAAGCGATAGCGTAATACTTCCTCAATTGCTTTTGAAATTAATGTAGGTTCTTCTCTTAATTCTTTATATGTTCCTGGTGAATCCACTAAGAAACAGTAAAAACTATTAATAATTAAATTTGTAGTCGTTTCATTGCCAGCCGCTAATAAACCCAATGAAAAAGTAACAATTTCTTCATCAGTTAATCTTTCGCCTTCATATTCAGCTCGTATTAAATCTGAGATAATATCATCCGTTAAATGGTATCTCTTTTCCTGAACGATTGGTAGAAGATATGCTTTAAATTCATTTAGTGCTATCCCCTTTTCTACATCCAGATCATTAAACTTTTCTTTACTATACGGCATAAATAAAATATCAGACCATGCTTTAATTTTTTTGCGGTCAGTTGTTGGCACTCCTAACAAATCGGATATAACAGTAACAGGTAAAGGAGCAGCAAACTCTTCAACGATATTAACTTCACTATATTTTCCAATATGTTGTACAAGTTCATTTGCAATAGCCTGTATTCGAGGTTTCCATTGTTCTAAACTCCTTGGAGTAAATGCTTTAGAAACGATAGAACGTACATTGCGATGTTCTGGTGGATCAGTAGAATTAATATTGATTCGAGTTTCTAAAGGAGGGATTGAGAATTGTCTTCGCTCCCTTCTACTTGAAAACAGGCGATAGTCTGATAAAACACGATTTACGTCCTCATACAAAAATACATTCCAAACATCTTGCTCTTCATCATAATGTACGGGGTGATTATCCCTCCTAAATTGATACCACTCATACGGATTCCACAATTCCTCTTTCGTTTTCAGCTTTGAAATTTCATGAACTAAAATCACATTTTCAGGCGAAGCCATAGTCCTTTCCTCCCTTTTCTTTTACAATAAAAGTGATGGGTCGGTAATTCAAAGTTGTATAATCTAACATATGTTATTTTAACATATACTAAAGTGGATTTTTCGTAGGAGAACTTGAGAAATAAATAAGGGGGATTTTTATGTATGTTGATATTTTATTGCTCGCAGAATTGACGTCAGGGCCAAAATATGGGTATGAAATAAAGAAAAATATCCAAAATCGGTTAGGAGAGAATTTTGAATTAAATCATAATATGCTTTATCCTTCTCTTCGACGTTTTGAGAATATGGGGGCTATAACGAAAAAGGTACATACACAAGTCGGAAAACCAAACCGAAATATGTATGATATTACTGAAGCAGGAGAAGAAATTTTTTCTGAAATGTTACGCAAGTTTCCCGAAAAACTCGCGACAAATAATGCAGAATTTCTTGTTCGTATCGCGCTATTTGAAAAACTTGATTATAAAGCTAGAAAAGAAATTTTAACAATACGCCAAAACGTACTACATAAACAGCTTACTGCTATTCAATCTTTAGATGCTAGTTCATCTTTTATTACAGAAGTCATTGAATTTAGTAAATCGCGTATTGAACATGAATTGCTCTGGATTACATCACTTATGAAGAAAATATGAAAAATAACAAGAAAAGTTAAAAACAATGAATGAAAATGAGATTTATTATCAATACTATAATTAATAAAAGGGCAACCACGATTTGGCTACCCTTCAAAAATTTATACTTCCGGATCGAAAGTTTTGCAATCTGTTTCTTCTGTAGTCGATGCTTGTTTTCCTTTATGACTTACTACATAAATTGCGTCTGCGCTACATTTATTACCGTTAGCCCAAAATTTACAATTGTTTACTTCACATAAAACGTCTTGTGCCATAGTATCACACCTCCTCGTTCTATTATCATTAACAAAATTCGGAGGTATGATACTCTTTGTTATGCATTTTTTATTCCATTTTTAGCTTTCTTAATGGCTCTATATCCCCTTGTACAATAGCATCTATATTTTCAGTTATTTTTTCAATATCAAAATGCCACCATTGAATTTGCAGTAATTCCTCTATTATTGTATTTGTAAATCGTTCCTTTATTTTATTTGCGGGGTTTCCACCAACAATTGTATATGGTGCAACGTCTCTAGTCACAACAGATTTAGCTGCAATGATTGCACCATCTCCTATTTTGATTCCAGGCATAATGGTTGCATCCATACCAATCCAAACATCATTACCTATGACTGTATCCCCTTTGTAAGGTAGATCAGACAAACTAGGTGTATGCTTCTCCCACCCATTTCCAAATATATTAAATGGATATGCCGAAAATCCATCCATCCGATGATTCGCTCCGTTCATAATAAAGGTAACTCCATTTGCAATACAACAAAATTTTCCAATGATAAGGTAATCACCAAGAAATTCATAATGATGTAATACTCGATCTTCAAATGTTTCTCCATCTTTCGCATCATAATATGAATAGTCTCCAACAAGTATATTAGCTTTCGTTATTGTATTTTTTATAAAGTGAACATTTTTATTTCCTTCAATAGGGTATTTAACATTTGGATTAGGATTCATGTTGCACAGCACTTCCTTTCCTATTCATTTCACTCTCTACTGCTATAACTGGCTTTAAATTGTATATAGGTAAAATAAATAATAATCCAATTATAAATAGTAAAGCTGTGCCTTCGTACATCGTACTTAATGAGAACATTTCTTTTAATGAACCAGCAATACTCATTGTTACTACCATTGAACCGGTGAATAGCGGACTTAAAATGCCATTTACACGACCAATAAAATCAGTATCACTATTTTGAATAATGAGCGTATTAATACCTATTTGAATACAAGGAAGAGCTAAACCGCTAAAAAGTTGTGCTGTGAGTGTTACCCATAAATTGGTGGAATAACCTATAATACCGATGCCGATTGCCTGACCAAGCATACCGATAATTAACATCTTTTGCGGCGCAACATTTTTTGCAAACACCATCGCTAAAGCACCACCAACAATCATTCCTGCACCATTTACTGTTAGTAACCATTGTAAACTCTCTTTTGATAATCCTAACTGCTCAGTTACAATAAAAATACCTAACGGCTGAATTAAACCAATTCCTAGTCCTGCTGCCATAAAACAAAGCCCTAGCAAAGTTAATGCTTTTTTCTTTTTCACATATTTAATACCATCAAGCATTTCCTGTAATAAAGTGATTTCTTTTTTCTCATTATCATTCTCAAGATCTTTCGGAAGAAATAACAACACAGCTGCTGCAAGTAAAAAAGCGATACCTGTAATAATGATTGAAATATAAATTCCAAAACTATGAAAAATAAATGTTCCAAGAATCGGTCCTAATACCATAAATATCGCAAATATTGTTTGATAAATAGACATTGCTAATTGAATTTGTTCTGCCGATAAATGCTGTTTAAATAATTTCATGCCAGATGGTTGAGAAAACTGTGAAAGAATTGCAGAAATAAGTGTGACAAAAAATACGATTTTCCACGTTCCAAACATTAGAGTAATTAATACTGCAAATACTGATAAAGAACTTAAAGTCTCACACCATATCATAGTCCTCTTCGGCTTCCACCTATCAGCAAACGTTCCACCAATAAAGGAAAAGATGAAAATTGGAGCAAACTCCGCCACTGAAATCATCGAAATAGCAAAAGCATCACCCTTTGTCATTTCCATTACATATAGTAATACCGCAAAGTTCCGAACCCATATTCCAATTTGTAAAAATAATGCTGATGCTAAAATCCCTTGAACAAACCGATTTTTTAATACTTGTGATACCCCATTGTTTTGTTTCGTTACTACATTTGTCGACATAAAAAAGCCTCCTATTTCATGTTCTGAACAGGAAGCAGCACAAATCATATAAAAAGACTATATATTCGCAGAGCGAAATACATCCCTTTTCTATAAATGTACAGACTAATCCTATTCAGAAGAATATTTCGTTTTTTAACGAAGATCTCTTATAAATAGAATTAGTTGATCATTGGGATGTTTTCACCCTTCCGTTTCGAATTTAAATAACACATACATACTCTATGTAAAACATTTTCAATGTATGCATGTCTCCCTTTAACTATTCTAGAAAGTTAAAGGCAATTCCTCTAAAGAACGCATTAAATAGTTACCTTTCCATTTAATGTCTTTACGATCGCCTTTTATTTGTAGTTCAGGCATTCGGTTGAACAAAGTAGTAATAGCGATCTTTGCTTCTAACCTCGCAAGTGGAGCTCCTAAGCAGAAATGACTACCATGGCCAAAGGCAATGTGACGGTTGTTCTCCCGTGTAATATCAAATATTTCTGGATTTTCAAATACTGTTTCATCACGGTTCGCTGAAGCCAATGCGATAATAACCATATCTCCTTTCTGTATTGTTTGATGGTGAATTTGAAAAGGTTCTGCTGCCCATCTTGCAGTTGTAACCTCAACTGGAGAATAATAACGCAATCCTTCCTCAATAGCCGAATCAATTAGTTTTGGATTATCTTTTAATAACTGTAATTGATTTGGATTTTCAAGAAGTGCTAATACTGTATTTGTTATTAAATTTACCGTTGTTTCGTGTCCCGCTACAATTAGTAACATGATCATCGAATATAGTTCTCGGGCGCTAAGTTTATGACCTTCACTCTCTGCAAGTATTAAAGCACTCACCAAGTCTTCTTTTGGCTCTTTTCGTTTCACATCAACTAAATATTGAAGATATGTAATAAACTCAGATAGTTGTTTTTCAGTTTCTTTTATTTCTTCAGGTGTTTCTGGTGTTGCAATAACAGCATGAGACCAAATTCTAAATTTCGCTTGATCTTCTTTTGGAATACCGAGCATCTCACTTATCACAATAATTGGTAATGGAAATGAATAATCATCCACAAGATTTAATGTACCTTTTCGCTCTATATCACTTATCAAATCATCTGCTATTCTCTGAATTCTTCCGTCTAATTGTGCAATCATCTTCGGTGTAAAAGCTTTTTGAACTAAAGATCGTAAACGACTGTGGTTAGGTGGATCTGAATTTAGCATATGTGTTGTCAAGTGATCACTATTATCAACGGAAAGATACATGTTCTTTGTATCTTGAGAAAACACATTTTTCCAATCTTTTTTTAAACGATTATCTTTTAAAAGTGGCAGAGCATCTTCATATCTAGTAATGAGCCATTCTTTACCGATTTCAACTTGGTTTACAAATAATATTGGTTGTTTTTTTCTCGATTCTTTATAAATTTCATACGCATCTTCTTTAAACTGAGCTGAAGCTAAATTAATGCCATCCTCTATGCTTAACCCAACTTTATTTTTCATTGACATTGTATTCCCTCACTCTCATTTGTTGTTGAAAACCAACCCAACATATGCATTATACTCTAATAAAAACGCGAAAATTGTAAATTTTTAATCAAAATCTCACTTCGTATATTGAAAAATAAAAAGTGAGAAAGTAAAATCGTTTCACTCCCTCACTTCTCTTTATGCGAAGCACATAAAATTACTAATTTGTTGATAGCGATAACTTACTTTACGACGACGACCACCTTGCCACGTGTAACCTGATACTCCATTTCTTCTCACTTCAGTCGGGAAGAACCATAAATCCCTTCCGAAAGGACCAGGACGATGTAAGCGTAAATAGCCCCATCTTCCTAGACAGTTACACATCCAGGATTTCATATTACCTGGTTGTGCAGGAGAAGCAAATGTAGACGGTAACGACGGCGCTTGTGACGGAGGTGGTGACGTTGGGGCATCTTCCGCATCATCTGGTCTGTAATCTTCTTGTTCAATATCTCTCACTTCATTTGTAAGTTCATACCCGTAGTTTTGTGGATTATAATACATCGCTTGATCATATGGATAATTTTGTTGGTTATACATATTAATAAATCACCTTCTTTTCATTCATTTCCTTTACCATTCATATGTGATATGCCATCTCTGGGAAGCTTATGTATAGCCTAAATTCAACAAAAAATAAAGCTCGTATTTTAAAAATACGAGCTTCTTCATAAACGGAATAGATGTATTATTTTCTTAATTTCACACTATAGAAACGCATTTCATCTAATGAACCTTCAAATTCAAATACTTCTTGTTTAATTAATTCCTTTAAGCGATATTCTAAAAACGTATCGCCAACTGATTGCTCTACAAGACCAAGTGCTTCACCAATTACTCTAGGAGCTTTTCGGAATTCTTGATCAGCACCTATACTTTTCGCACATTTAATAATAAATTGATCAAAATAATTTTCTTGTACAGAACGCACTTCATTGTCTGTCCAAATTCTTAAAAATTCCGTACTTTTCGATAGACTATCCCACTCATGTTCAAACTGCATACGATTCTCTACAGTTAAATACGGCAATTTTACAAAACTTTTTTGAATTAGAGCTAAACTTTCAGGTGGTAACTCTCCTGTTCCACGAATAACATACTCTAGTTTTAATATTTCTTTACTTGCTTCAGATGTATTCATAACGCGAATATTTTTCTTATCTTTTAATTGCGCCATTACAAAACATAGACCTACATGTTCATGTGCGTTATCGGCTTTCCAAATTGTAATAGGCGTTTCACTAGGAATAGCGTATAGTTCTTCCATAGTTTCTAAAAACCTTGGTAAATACTCTTCTTCAAAATAATTTTCATAAGCATTTAAGTTGTTTACTAACCATTCCTGTCTTGCTAGTTGCCCTTCATTCATATGTAACTTATTTATCGGCCCAATTGAAAAGAATTCAGAAAAAGCAACAACCATCTCTTCCAATCGTTCTTCTTGACCAAGCATATGCTTTAAACATCCATCTGTTGAATCATCAAATGCAATATGTACGTGTGAGACTTCTTTTACATTTCTTTTATAAGATGTATTACTCGTTAGTTGCTTAGGAATATCCATCAAATTTTTAATAGTATCTTCACTATAGTTTTCTTTTAATAAATTTAATTGGATTAGAATACTTTGAAGTAAATGTTTTGCTTCATCTTCGTGCATATCCTCTACAGCATTTTTAATTTTATCTATCATGTAAACCCCTCTATTCATTTCGAAAATAACGTAGATTATAGTGTATCATTTAAGTGTTACTCTTTAAAAGTTTTTTAGTCAAATCATGTATTAGAAAGATTGCTAAATAATCTTTTGTAAATCTCTTTATTTAAATGTATAATTATATAGAAAATAAAAATATAGGAGCTATGTTTATGGAGAAAGTATTTCCTAATTATAAACATTATCTAAAAAATTGGAGATTTATATTTATTTGTATATTACCTACTATCGCCTTTTTATATGCTTTTGATGTCATCTTTGAATTAATATTTCATCAAGATTTCTATTTATCTAACTTAATTTTTGCTATTATTTTATTTTTAATATTTATGAGCATCAAAGATATGTTTAAAATTAAAAGTTAAAGATTCGGATAAAGTGGGATAAAAAAAGAGCACCCTGCAATCAGATGCTCTCATGTGATAGAGGTTTTTCTGAGTATTAAGTAGGACACGAAGGTCTTGTCCCACTATCTAATATATGCTTGTACTTATTTTTTGTGCATGTACGAAGTATCACTATACATTCTCTTCATAAATTCATTGTACAATTAACATATTTATACATAAAAAAACATCCCCCTTGGATGTTTTTTATGTACCTATTTTTAAGCTTCCATAAACTTTGCCGGTACACCAATTTTTTCAACTACAGAAGATATATTAGTAGGATTAATCATTACATTTTCAATACTAACTAATTTATTTTCTAATAGTCCATTCTCTGTTGTAATAAGTTTTTCAAATCGCTCTAAAGTCATCGAAAATTTATGTTCACTTCCGCCATTCATACTGACTTTTACATACTTCATCGTGCACCCGCCTTTCATAATAATCTATAATTCGATAAAAAGGCGCTTACATCCTTTTTATTTAATACTAGATTTTACACTTTTACACTTGCCAATTTACGTTTATATTTAATATGAAAAAAACTGATACTATTTTTTATTCACATTATAATTGCGAGTAAAAATGATAAAGATAGAAATGCACAAAGTGGTATAAATAAAACAGTATCCATTCTAGCAAAACGTGTATCTTTTTTTCGTTTAAAGATACCAAAATAATGAAATTCACCTATTACTCTTAGAAAAAAAACAACCATACAAACCCAGGATCCCATTCGAACAATAATATTAGGAAATGCGAAATGAACAATATTTGTTTGTTGTAATAAAATTATTGCTGCCATACTTAGTAATAACGCAATGAACAAAGTCATCCCTGTACCTGGTGTAAAAGCCTTTTCTCCAGCTTTTGTTGGAATGACACTATTTGTCGCCCACTTACCTCCAAAAGCCCAATAAACATGTAAAAAACTAACTAAAAATAATATACAGACAGAAATATATGTAATAATAAACATTTTGTCCTCCCATTATTTTATTTTAGTCCTCGATTTTAGAGTATGCTATAAATTCCACCTTAGCAATCTATTTTTAATAACATAAAACCCCTTAATGATTTTTCTTAAAATTGATTAATCATTAAGGGGCTTTTAACTTTATTATGCATTATACCGATTTCTACGACGTTCCATCCTCGTTTGTCCTTGAGCAGTCTCTTCTTTATATTGAGGTATTTGCTCTGCCATTTCATATGTTGCAACTGCAGTTGGTTCTTCGTAATTATGCTCACGTATTTCTTCAGGCGTTTTTTGTTTCGATACTTTGCCACCAAACTTAAATAATTTTAACTTAAATTTCGGTAATCTTGGGATCGGAATCTGAAATGATTGCTTTTTACGTTTCTTTTTTTGTTGAAATAAAGTTATATTTTCTTTATAATCCTCTTCTTTACGGTGTAATAACATAGCAATTAATCCACCTAATATAAGTCCACCAACTAAAAGCATAAGATATTTGAAATTACTTGTCATTAAACTCGACATACGTTCAAGTATGACTAACGATTGCACTTCTTTAATATCCCATAGTAAAGCGGCCCATAATGCGAATAAACCGAAAGTAAGCCCATATGTACGAAAACGGAATAAACATGGGATTAAAGCGATACAAGCAGCGATTTTCGCATTCGCTATGATTGAACTTGTTGAAATATCTTGATGCCAAATAACTAACAATAGTGTAATAAATGGCGCATATGCTATCCAGCTACATATACGTGAATATATTTTTTTCGCAAAATAACTACCGAAACTGGTGAAAAATAAAAGGCCTCCAATATATAAAGATTGTTCTAGTGGGATTTGCTTTAAAATTCCTGCAACTGGAAAGAGGCCGCTCAATAGCATGAATAGCACATCTAATTTCTTCACAATTCCTCATTCCTTTCCAATTTCTTTTGAATTCATTCATATTGCTTTTCCAAATGATATAGTTTTTTATTTCTAAAAAACATCTTAATCCTGTATGGAAATAAAGTAAATATATAAAAGAGAGGATACATGACAAAAGATATCCTTATTTACATGAAAAAATGACAAATCCTGATCGATATAATGAGCAGGATTTGTTTATTATTATTTACAGTAGAATAATTGAATCTTTCTTTTCTATTTTTATAATATCTACATCCAATTCATCATCAAACTCTTTAAACTCTCTTGCATCTATATCCGTCATATAGCTCTTTATTACTTTCGCCATATGCATAGAATATGGCATGTGTATATTCTTTTCCAAAAGCATACTTGAATTACAGCACATGTAATGTACCATTTTGGCAATATAGTTCCTTTCAACAGCTTTTACACCTAGAGGTAATATTTCAAGTATATATCGATGCAATGTTTCACTATCATTACACAGATACTCACCAGTGCTATAATACATTCCCTTTTGATCTATATATAAACTCGTACTATCTAGTACGTCATCACATTCTATCACACCGTATTTTGGTACATCAAAAGATGTATTTATTCTTACAGCATTTAAGTTTGGAACCTTTAGCACATCTGGAACAATGTCAGGGAAAGTATCTATATCAATTTTTTCATTTTGTAACTCTTTTATCCAATGTTTTCTTACATTCGCATCTATAATGAAGTATACTTGCTCATTTTGCTCTTTTGCAGGTTGTAAAATTTCCGCTAATGTTTCAGAAACAAATTGTTTAAATTGAATGCCCATATCATTTCTTTTTGAAGGCTGCGGCAAAAAGGTGTTATGTTTATCTACATTTAATAATAAACGATCAATCGTTTGCCACTCTATATTCCCATATAATTTATATGAAATTTCTTTTCCTTTTATTTTTGAAAAAATGGGTAAGAAATCAAATTTCGAGATTCGTTCAATTGATAAATTAACATATGTACAAGGTAAATTTATCTTATTCCAACTACGTTTTAAAAATCCTTTTTGTTCTAATAAACTCAAAATACCATTTATAATCGTTTTACGAGACACACTTTGGCCTATAAATAAATTAATAAATGCTGAAATACGGTTTGTTCGTGCAAATCCTTCTCTAACAATTTGCTTTGGATCAATTTTTTCACGTCCATCACAATTTTTCATTGCAATTAACGCCAAAGTCGCATCATTGCGCTCACCTGCAGTAGCATAAACCGCTTTCATAACATCCTCTACTAAATTCATTTTATACTTCTGGCAGTATTGCATTTTATATGGATTTTGCAATACCTTTTCAATATTACATCTTACTATTTTTAGCAATACTGGAGAATCTGCATTTAATATATATGATGACTCACTGATTTGAGCTAACACCATTTCACTTTCAAATAAAGCTTGTTCTACTTCCAGCGATATTTTTTCAGACCATATTTCTAGCGTTATAGTCTCTAATCCTTTTGGTGCAATTAAAGGGAATACTTCATTTCTATTATTTATTGCTAGTTTTTTACATTCTGGTAGTAATGTGAAATAAGTGAATTTTTGCTGAAACCCTTTAAATAAATACTCTCTCTCCTCTACTTTTATACCAGGTTTTATTTTAGTACCTTGAACTTTATATATTCTTTCATTATATGGAAGCAACACCCTAAGATTTTCTCCTAGCATATAATCTTTCGGATATTGAAGAATATGATCTAATTCAACTTCTCCACCTATACGAAAATCCTCTTTTAAATTTCTAAATATCTTAATCCATTTGATACCGTTTGTAGCCTGCTGAACTTTTAGTTTTACAAATCGTAATTTCTTATTATTCGATGCAAATTCTGGAGTAGAAATTAATATCATGCCCCGTTTTCGTCTTAATAGCAAAGGAATGTCTGGATGGTTATATTCTTGATAAAACCTCCGAATTCCTATTGAAACATTTAATAATGGAATGTTCTCTCCTCCGCGCGTTATATATTCGAACCGAAATACATAAGCGAAATAGTCTTGTGTTTTTTCATCTTTAATAGGCTCTGACATCGCCTCACAAATATTTTGTGATCTAAGAGGAGAAAAATATATATCTTCTTCATTTATATTTTCTAATTGTACAGGACGTTCACAAAAAATATGTGAAATTAAAGCGGGCACCCATTTAGAATATACTTCCTTATCATGTAGTACTGTTAAATTAGAAATTAAATCGTAATGCCATTCATATTTTGGCGATTCTATTAATTTATTAGGTTTCCAATCATGAATAATCTCATACCAACTTTGAAAAATATAATCAAGTTGTTCTTTTCTAATAGGTTCTTTACATACAATCCATGGTGTATTTTCATTTAGTACATATGGATTATGCTGAATAAATAATATATCAGAAAACATATCATATAATCTTTCATTCAATCGTTTCAACTTACTCGTTAATAAAAATGTCTTATAATGTATCTCTACAATATCGAGCCATTCAATAGGAAAATATATAAATGATACGCTTTCGTTTAAAAGAGGTTCTATTATATTTTCAAATGTTAACAACTTTAAATTTTCCATAAAATGATTACTTCCTTTCTTCATTTTTCTTGATCTCAAAAAACTAAAGTATCATCACATAATTTAATTATTTAAAAAGAGAAGCAAATACCGCTTATCCGACTTATATATTAATGACATGACTCTGATAAAAGTTAAAAGAAATTTTCATACATAGCCCTCCTTTCATATTATAAATACAATACATTAAGATTATACAATATAAGTAACGTATTGTATTTGGGATTTACAATAATTTTACAAAAGATTATAAAAGAGATATTGACCATACATATGTATATCAATATCTCTTTTCACTATCCTATTACCTTTTTCGATTCTGTATTCACTGGCCACCGTTCTAATGTATATGCTATTTCCCAAAATGAATATTCATATTGACCGCTAATAATAAAATGCTATTTCATTCGCTTGCGGTCAGACTCTGTCACTTTTTCAGCGATTATATCTAACCGTGTATTTGCTCTTCAACTAGATAGAGTACGAGACCAATCCGATCCATATGCAGAAATCCATACTTAATAAATTGGCTCTTCTAGCTGATGCTCTTTTAAACATTCATCAATTGAGTAGAAATCAATATCATGCCCCGTTTTCGGCTCAATAGCACTAAAATATCTGGGTGGTTAAACTCTTGATATTAAGACTATTTTTATGAGCATTTCATATAAGTGTAATTTAACTGATTAAAGCTATTTTCAAATAAGATACGATAAATTATGTCTATTCTGTATAGCTGTTAGTAAGTTCGTTTGCAAATTTGTTAGCACTTTTTTATTTTCTTCTATTAAAAGCCTTCATTTATATTTAGTTGCTTTAAGTTTGTGGTTTTTAACACCTACCAGGACTAGATAGTACTTACTTCCAAAAAAGAGAAATTCCCCCTACAACTATCTATACATTTGTTTATATATCTTAATAATATATATAGAAATTATTTTATTAAGATAGGAGATAATTTTATGTCAAGTTATAGTCGAATAGCAGTTCAAGTGCTAGCTCATAATGTAATTATAAAAAGTATACAATTACTACAGGACCCTTTCTCGTTCCCCTTAATGCTGCCGTTGGACAACCAAATAATCGTCTTGTAGTTATTATTAAAAATCCTACAAGCAAACCACTAGAAGCTGATGTTGTGATTGAATATTGTAATGCACTTGAACTCTCAACGGAAGGTATCTCACTCCCGTTTATAATCAATGAGGTTGAACACCCATTCCTTGAAGGTCTTGGTCTAACTGTTATACCACCAATGATTTGTACTCGGTTAGAATTTGATATTAGTTTTGTTGTAAATGGAATTTTTCATGTAAAATCTACAGGTGATTATTTAGTAGGGGAACGCCCATTACGTGGAAAACTTGAAATCGAAGTGGTTGGTGGATCAGGTCTTTCCAATCCTACAAACCCTGGCCTTGGTGTTGTAGGTCCCTCCATGGGATTTCATTATGATAATTTCGTAGCTTAAAACAAGAGAAAATAAGAAATAAAAGAGACATTTTCAATTTAAGAAAATGTCTCTTTTGATTAATAAAACAACTTTGGATCTGTATCTTTATTTTGAACCGTTTCTTCATCTTGTGAACTTTCAGTACTTGTAGTACAACTAGTCGAGAATAAAATCGGTATACCACATATAGTGTCATTCATTACATCTCGAAAAACCTTTGCAGCGACTTCAGTAAAAGTTTGACATAGGTTAGAAATATCATCATTAAAGAACTGAATTACTTTTGCAGCAAAAACCGGAAAAACGACATTCGCTCCACCCGGGAACTGTGGTTGTACAACAACTTGCTCAAAATACAAATTGTTTTCTAACGCTACTTGAAAAAGATGCGCAATTTCAAAAGCGTCTAAAGGGCAAGGAATTGGATTTACAATTCCATCCCCAATAACACTAACAACAATAGTTACATTTACATTACCAAATTGCACTGTAGGTTTAAGAAGTGTAGCTAATGCAATCGCTTTTTCAAAATCCGTAGTTTGTACTAAAATAATAAAATTCCCATCAGTTGGTATTAGCGGACCTACTGTTACAGTTGGGTCAGCTCCTATTGAATTTCTGAGTTCGTTAAAATATGTGATCCATGGCGGTGAAAGTTGAGGTTGTACATGCTCGTCCATTCTTTTTCACCTCCTTTTACAATTCTCAATACTATAATATGGAAAATCTCCAATGGTGCATTAGATATATTTACCATTTTTCATTATTTTTTTATAAACTTACCGTATCAATCCGGGAGTTTATGCGTTTATAAAACCATTTAAACACACTATACGAATAAATAAGATTCATTTACAGTAACATAGTATATTTCCCCTATACTATTGTGCACCTTAAATTGTAATGAACCATTCACATTTAACATCCTATCAATTGTAAATCCCCCACCTGCATCTATGAAACTAGCTCCATCTTTGTCCTGCCAAGATAGAGCATCATAGAAATGCATATTTGAAATTCCAGATATTAAGAAGAATTTTATAAGCATATCATATAAGTGTGATTTAAGGGATTGAAGCTGGTTTCAAAGACGACGTATCAGTAATAATTTGTGTCTATTCTGTATGGGTGTTAGCAAGTTCGTTTGCAAACTTGTTAGTACTTTTTTTGTTTCTTTTATGTTATTACCCTATAAATACGGTAAATGAAGTTTTATTCTTCTTCCAGTTTTAATACTGTTACATTCGTCTTTGCCAACATTATAAAAACTGGAAGAAGAGCAAACGCTCTTCAACGGTAACATTCAATCCGTACCATCTGCTGATTTCGTATTTTATGTGCCGGCATTATGGAGCCGTTTAGAATTTTAGAAACAACATAGTGAGTTGTGTTTTCCGCCACTTCTCACAATACAAATATATCACGTTGATTCCAAAACAACCGGCACATTTACTGCCAAAAAGCAGCCACGACTCTGCCACTTATTTTTTATGTATTTTATACTTCAATTACCCCTAACAATTCTCTGAACTCTGCTTCCAAAGCACCTTTTATCTTCGGCATTTCATCATAAACATATTCTGCTACTATTCCATCCTCCTTCGTCTCCACTGAAATAACTTCTTCTTGTACATGCACACCTATACTGGGTATATATGGGGTGAATTGTGCTGCAATTGTAGGTATTCCATTTGTTATACCTTCAAATAATTGGAAGACTTCTTCTAAAAATAGATTTTATTTTTCGTATAACAATCTAGTAAATCAATCCAACTAACTTTTAAATCCTCAAATATTTTAGCTGTTTTCTCCGGTTCCCTTAATCTAGGAATTGAACGATTAAGGGAACCGTTTGGTCCCATTAAATCTTTAGCCTTTGATTCTAACGCAACTAATTTGCTGTAAAGGTCTTGTATTATTACCGGCCTATCCGCATGTAATTTACTAAATTTAATCTGATACTTATCATTAATTTTCTTTAACTCCGACTTATGTTCTTCTATTTGTTTATCCAGTAATAATTTAAAATCTGCCTCCATATTTTTTAGTCTACTTTTGTACTCTTCTTCCCTAGCTCTAAGTTCACTTTTGTGATATTCTTCCCATATTTTCATTACATGTAAAAATAATTGCTTAAACAGAAAAAAGTACCGAGTATTATTGCTACTATTACGAAACCATATACACTTATAGCCTTCATGGTATTCATCTGCTGCCCTCCGCTTTTAAAATTCTTTATAAACTATAATATCTTGATTAATCATTACAGAATGACTTACCCATATCTTATATTGTGTGTAACTGAACCCTTCGTTTAATCCCTTGATATCATTGATTTCATTTCACTTTCTCTTTTGAGTTACACAGTACGAAAATTATGAGTAACCGTATAGAGATACCACTAATATTTTGAAAAACAAGCTAAGACAAAAATAAAATAAGCTGCCCATGTGGACAGCTTATTTACATCATTATCAATTGCGGAAATTGAATTTTATTCTATTTTTCTTTTTATCCTATTCTTTTATTTTCTTTTATTAACTACGTCTTATTCTCTTTTATTTTAATTATCTTTCCCCCATACTAAAAGCAAGTAATAAAATATACCCGATTATACAAATTGCAATAATGTTAAGTATTATTAGTGGCCACTTCATGGAACCTTTTTTTGCTTTTAGTCCCAAAAAGGTTCCTAATAAGGGGAACAGAAACATTGCAATAATAAATGGTTTACCTAATGTTCCTAACGACACGCCACTCCACAGCGTATAAAACAAAACAATGAAGATTATTAAAGTAGCGAGTGAAAAAACACTATATTTATTTATATGGGTTCACCTCCCGAAAGTCAGTTATTATTTTCAATGTATAATACTCAAATCTTTATATACTTACTATTTAATTCCTTCTATAATGTCATTTGGTGGAACAATATTTTTTTAGCCGCTTGTTTTATGTCGAAAATTTCTTAGCGTACGAAATTCGAGTTTTGTTGGTGCTACCCTATTATGTACGATGTATATCTTATACACGATCGGTTAACGTAACGTAACATTATCAGTAGTCAATACTGCATAGAATTTTTGTTATGGAGTGGTTTTATTACTTCGAGATAGGCTAATGTATGTTCACCTGTGTTTTTAAGAAATAGCCTATTCTTGGTCCATTGGAGAAGTAATATTATCTTTATATGTGTCAATATAAATGTTTCCATTTGCTGCAAGTACAGCATACTTTTACTACCAAATTCAAATTAGATCTTTATCAAACTTTATCAAAAACTTCAATATCATGTAAAACCTACGTAAAAAGTGTTAACCAATCCTCGAAATATACGTAAAATAGAAAGGTGGTTAGAGGATCCCTACAGCTCGCCAAATCTAGCGTTTAGGTATAGAGGTGATAAAGTTATTGGTCGATCTATTGTAAGAGGATCTGAAAATGTTTTAGAGGTAACTAATGCTAAAATTATCTTAAAAAAAGACGGCCAAGGAAGTTATATTCAAACAAGATAGCCCGTAAGATAGAAATTTAGGAGGATACTTATGAATGATAAAGATTATATGTATGAGGAATTAAGTGATTTTTTAGACGGAACATTTCATCAAGATATAGGAACAGTAGAAAAAGCCTTAAATGAATTTATAGAAGAAACTCACAAAGTGTGTATAGAAAACACTTTAAAGTACATAACTGAATTTTTAAAAAGTGATTTATCCACGCAAAAAAAAAGAAGAGTTCATTGAATATTATACTGAAATTTATTTTCCTTCTTTAAAACTTATTCCTATAGAATGGCTTGAACAAACCGTTGAAACGTTAAAACAAGCAATAAAAGTCATTAGTAAAAATCGACCACTCGTAATGATATGCACTTCAATTGTTAGACGGAAACAACAATTAGAAGTGTACTTTTTTATGGCTAAATTCTCAACAGAAGAAAAAATAAAGGCAGTAAAAAATATTTAGATGGCAGTGACTTATTACCTATAAGTGAATTAAGGTCACATTTACCGATTCCAGGTACATTCCCTGTTTCAGTATATTGCCAAATATCGCATGGATAAGCTGGTTTGTTGCCACCATAACGAAGAATCCATACAAAGTCAGCTTTTACATTTTCCATACCAAAAGTTGCATACATATTTTGGCCAACATATAAACCAACTTTCTTAGCACCTAAATGGTATAACTCATCAATAAAAGCCTGTGTTCCTGCTCTCATATCATTCATTATTTTCACTTCTACATCTGCAACACAAACCGTAGCACTCTTGTCACCCCGACCCCAGAAGTCTTGTGCTTCTTTCTTCACAACAGCAATGGAAACAAAGCGGCAAAATGCATATTACCAAAAGGAATGTTGTGCTGCTTCAATTTACTCCAGCTGCCCTTTATATGGAATACGTGGCATATGAATAAAATCATACGTCACAATATCTTCTACATTTGTCAGATAGGCATGTAAGCTTTCAACTAACATAAGATTAGGTATGCTTTCTTTTTCTTTTATCAAAATAATAGGCTTTTGAAATGCATATGCGTAACCAATTTCAAAAGCCGTACCACTATCTACACACCCATTCACGAAATCATGAATTGCCACTACTACATCCGCTCTTCTTAAATATTTTAAATCATTATGAAAAACTGCAGTTCTCCACTCCATAGATCCAAAAGTTAAATGTTCATGTTGATAGAACCTAGCTGAAAAAATATCTGCAACAAAAGGATTGTTACTAAGCGCACTTTCTAGCCTTTTTACCCTGTTAAGTTGTTCATCATTAAAAAATGGACTTGCTATAAATACCCTAACAACCCTGGTATTCTTTTTCTCCATACCACCTATAACTCCTTTCACCCTTATAAAATTTAAATATTTCGTATATTACATAGATAGTTTCTTTCATTTAAAAAATATGAATATCTACCCTTTAATAAAACCGAATATTCTGTTAACAATACAAAGTACAGTTTCTTATTCCCTTCATACCCGAGGGTCGAGTAGTTAGCTTTTGCTAGCTTCTATTTAATGTATGAAAAAAGATAAGACTCTTTAAAATGATTCTTCTTTATTTCTCAATATAAAGAGTCTTGGATTTCTGCTAACAATCCTATACTATATGAACAAAGAGTAAGTTAAGATTTACTCTTTTACTTGAATGATTGAATATATTCACTAGCGATGGCGCTATATTTTTTGTCGACATGTACATGTATAAAGCTAATATTTTATATAGATATTCATAGTCAATATTCATATATTACAATAGCATCGGAAGTACCATTAAAACAATTAGAGCAACTACCACAGCTGCCACAACCGCCACAACTAAAACAACCAAAACAACCGAAGCAACCAAAACAACGGAATCCACCACAACGAAATCCACCGCAACGACCACAGCCACCACAACGACGAGCAGCATCTTCAATATAGTAATATGGATATTGGTTTTGCTGGTCCCAATACACAACATTTCCAGACTGGTAATCATTAAGGCTTAACGCTTGTAGTTCTTGTTGAAACTGATTCATTTTCATGACCTCCGTTTATTAACTTTTAACCTTTTGACGCTTTCCTATATTTCCTAAGTAGAAATAGCGCTATAAAGTGAAACGTTAATCAGTGGGGGTTTTGTTCATCATCCACTGATTATTAGTTGAACCAATCGGACGTTAACGGACAGCCCGACTCCCACCTAACTTCTTTGCTCCAACTGAATTTTGAGGTGGGAGTTTTACTGTCCGTTAACGCGGGATAAACTAAGTTCAATACATACACCTACAAAATATGACCTATCACTAGATAATGCACCTTGTTCATGTACCTATTTTTCCACGGGCTCATTTTTATAAATTAAAAAAAGACGCATTTAGATTGATGCGCCTTTTTGCGATACTTCTTTTGTTAAGTATTATTCATACCTGTGAATAGCAATACCTCTTCTCTTTATCCTATTACGTTTTGCTCTTCTGTACTTACCGGCCACTTTTCTAATGTATAAGCCATTTCCCAAAATGAATATTCATATTGACTACTAATAATAAAATGTTGTCTCATTCGATTTCGGTCTGCCTCTGTTACTTTTTCAGCTATTGCATCTAATCGTGTAATTTGCTCTTCAACTAGTGTTCGGAACCAATCGGATCCATAAGCAGAAATCCATTCCTTATAAATTGGCTCTTCTGGCTTACACTCTTTTAAACGCTCACCAATTTCATAATATAACCAATAGCAAGGTAAAATTGCTGCAATAACATCGCCTAAATGTCCTTCATACGCAGCACGATACATATGTGAAGTGTACGCATATGCAGTTGGAGCAGGGATAAAATTATCTTTTTCTTCTTGTGTTATCCCTAGTTTCTTCGCAAAATTCTCATGTAATGATAATTCCGCCTCATATGTATTTTGGGCATGGTGTGCCATACGAGCTGTCGTTTCTAATTCCAGTGCTTTTGCAGCTCCTAATGTTTGTAATCTAGCAAAGTGACTTAAATAATATGAATCTTGAAGCACGTAATAGCGAAAACTAGCTAAATCTAACGTTCCTTCACCAAGCTTTTTTACAAAAGGATGATGAAAACTAGCTTCCCAAATTGAGTCTACTTCTTTACGTAATGATTGTGAAAAAGTCATGTAAATCCCTCCAATTATGTATGAAATTTAAGTATTTACCCACCATTATTAAATCTGTAAAACAAAAAAACTTTCTTTACAGACGTAAAGAAAGTGAAATTGACAGTATTTATTCATAAAATAACAATGTCTTTCCCACTTCCCTACGCTGGCATTAACCAGATCAGGTACTAAGAGTCTCAAATTCCAATTTGATCTCAGCCTATAATAGGCCCCCCTAGTGGATAAATATATAAATTTCGTATCGTATTCATCATAACATACTTCATGTTACTGTCAAAAGTATTCATGGTACTGCTACTTAAAACCCTTCTTCTTCCCTTACTCTTAATGAAGTTTCAATAATCATATCTAATAGTTTACTATAGTCAATTCCCGCTGCAGCTGCACTTTTGGGAAGTAAACTCGCTTGTGTCATCCCTGGTAATGTATTAACCTCCATTACATATGGAATACCGTCCTTCACCATCATATCAACCCTTGCATAAACACTACATTTTAATGCTTTATAGCAAGCCAGTGACGCTTTGTTTACACGTTCCTTAAGTTCAGCTGGAAGTTCAATAACTTCTTCAATAGTACCTACATCATCATATTTCGCATTGTAATCAAAGAACTCCGCCGCATGTCGAATTGAAATGATGGGTAACTGTTTACCATCAAAAATGGAACATGTAATCTCATCACCTTTTATATATTTCTCTATTACTACTTCAGAATCCCATTCGAACACAGTTTCCAACATTGAAATTAATTCATCTTTACCATAGACAATCTTTACCCCAACACTAGAACCACCAGAGTTTGGTTTTACCACTAATGGAAATCCTAACTTATCTAATTCATCAACATTTAGATCCTCCATTTTTGTAAGTTCAATCCAATCTGGTGTTTCTATTCCTTCATAACGTAAAATCTTTTTTGACATGTTTTTGTCCATACATATACCGCTAGATAACATATTGCTCCCGCTATAAGGAATACCTAAACTTTCAAGCGTTCCTTGAACTGTCCCATCTTCTCCGTATTTTCCGTGTAATGCGAGCAATGCAAAATCAATGTCTTTCGCTTTTTCGATTAAATCCATTTTTTCATTTAATGTAATTGGTACAATTTCATATTTATTTTTATCTAAATTTGCAATCATTTCATTTCCAGTCATAATTGATACTTGTTTTTCAGAGGATACTCCTCCCATAATAACACCAATTCTCATTTCCTCAACTCCAAATTTCTTTTTTTATCCCGCATTAACGGGCAGTAAGACCCCCACCTCAAAATTCAGCGGAAACAATGCAGTTAGGTGGGGGATCAACTGCCTGTAAAAGCCCGATTGGTGAGGGCTAATAATCAGTGGGGGATGAACACCCCCCCACTGATTAAAGTTTCACTTTATTGTATCACCGATTATTTTGATTCCCCGAACTATTTCTTCTTCTTTCAAACGTGAAAATCCTAATCGAAACGTGTTCGCTCCTCCTCCATCAGAATAAAACACATCTCCAGGAGAAAATGTAACCCCTTGCTCATAACACTTTTGCAAAAGCCTACGGGCATGAATTTTTTCTTCTAACTCTATAAATAAATGAAGTCCACCATCACCGGTCATTCTTTGAAACGGAATGTACTCGTTACACGCCCCAACAGCTAACTCATATTTTTTCTTATAAACAGACCTTGCCTTTTTTAAATATTTTTCAAAATATCCTTCATGTAAATATTGAAAAAGAACAGCTTGATCTAAAGTAGATGTGTGAATAGTTCTTGCTCTTTTCACACTTTCTAAATAATGAATTAGTTCTTTATCTGCAATGATCCAACCTACACGCAAGCCAGGGAAAAGTACCTTTGAAAAGCTACTAATATAAATCACATTATTACCAGCACCAGCAAAAGTTAATAATGGTGCTAAATGTGAACCTGAATAACGTAACTCTTCATTAAATCCATCTTCTATAATAGGAATCTTATATTTTGAAAATAATCTCATCAGTTCCGTTCTTTTCTCTGAACTCGTCACAATGCCGGTTGGATTATGATAGGAAGGAATTAAATACGCAAAATCAAACTCTTTTTCACGCAAGCTTTTTTCAACTTGATTCGTATCAATACCATCTTCATTCATATCAATACCATGAACTTCAAGGCCATGTAAGCGGAATAGTTTCAGCGCAGCATGGTGAGTTGGATTCTCACAAATAACTCGACCTGATCTCTTTGACAACGAGGATATTACAATGTCTAACCCTTCTGTAAATCCATTTGTAATTAAAATATCTTTGTTCGAAATATCTACACCTTTCATTTCCATATAATGAAGTAGATATTTCATTAACGGTCTATAGCCTTTTGCGTATCCGTAATTTAATACGACATCACCTTCAATGGACATACGAGTAAGAAAAGCTCTTTTGAAATTTTCCACATCAAATAGCTTTTCGTCCGGAGCAATACTGTTAAAAACAATCATTCCTTTTTCCCAACGAACACCATGTTTCATTAAATCTAATTCATCAGCTAATAAAGTAACTGTATTAAGTTTATTTTTCCAATCTATTTCAACAGACGAAGTGTTCGATATATCAACCTTCGCAACAAAATTTCCTTTTCCTTTAACTGCATAAATGAGCCCTTCTTGCTCTAAATCTGCATAAGCAGCGAGTACAGTGTTTCTGCTTACACTAAGTAATTCACTTAGTTCCCTTGTTGAAGGAATTTTTTGATCCCCGAGCAAATGCCCTTTCATAATCATCTTCTTTAAATAATCTTTTAATTGAATATAAACGGGACGATCTTTCACAACTTTAAAATCTTTAAACAATTCCTTACCCCCTGCAATCATTTTTGCATAATTATTTCATTCTCAAAAGGTCCACTACATATGTATTTTTTATAAAGGGCGGTACGGTTTTATAAAATACAACTTTAATCAATTAGTAACTTTACTCCCCGTTAATACGTGACAAATCTTTACGATATAAATTAATTATATCTTTTAAAGCTGCTGCTGCGGCTCCGCGTGGATTTGATGCACCACCAATTGTAGTAACTTGGCCCATCGTATCTGTAAAGAACGTAATCCCTTTTTCTGTCCCATTTACATTTGCTAGCGGATGATCTTTATCTATTTCGCACGGTTCAACATTTAAATTCACATTGCCATCCTCATCTTTATATGCTGATGCAATTAATTTAATAAATTTATTTTGTTCCTTAGCATTTCGAATGTGTTGTTTTGTAACATGTTCGATTCCTTTTATAGGTATATCGGTAAGCGTATTCTCTGCTCCCATTAAACTGTTTGTCAAGAGTAACAATTTACACGCACTATCAGAACCACTTACATCTAATATTGGGTTCGTTTCAGCAATTCCTTTACTTTGCGCTTCTTTCAATGCTTCTTCAAACGTAATATCTTCCTCATTCATTTTCGAAAGAATATAATTTGTAGTCCCGTTTAATATTCCTTCTATTTTTTCAATACGGCAACCGGCCAAACTAAATTGACCAATATCAAGTGTCGGTAATGCCGCAGCAGTTGCACCACTATATCGAATTCGTACATTTGCGATTTTTGCAGCTTCATTTATTTCTCTCCAGTTTGTAACAAGCGCACCTTTTGAAATTGCTACTATATCCATTTGTTTTTCAATCGCTTGTTTTATATATTGTTTCCCTGGATTTCCATCTTTAAGGTTTGTAACTGTTGATTCCACCAGCACTGTACCACTTATGTTATCTTTTGCACGTTCCTCCGGATGATATTCTATATACTTTTCAATTGCAGCACTATTGCTACCATACATTAATAAGTTATGAATAGATAATCCATCCTCATTATGTATTGCAATATTTCTCCCTAATACGCCACTTACAACTAATTGAATCCCATATGTTTCATATATATATGAATATTTTTCATTTATTAATTTTATAAACTCTCTGCCTACTGTTCCGTATCCTGATAATACAACTTGAATTTTCATAATATCCCCCCATATTTTTCTACCAAATCCCACTTTCAATATAATGTCAACTACCCCCACTGAGATAAAGCCTTTCAGTGGGGGCTTGAGTTCGAACACTAGGTCTTTTCGTCTATCGCTAGACAGTTTGACGCTCTAGCATTCATGCCACCTTATGGTAACACCCCAAGTATATTTTTGGTTGGTACTAACAACGAACGATTGTTTTCCCACTTGCACCACCCTTTCGAAAAAGAGCAGTTCTCCCTTGTGGAAAAAGCCACCACTCAGATGAATCTGGCGTGTGCTACAAGCCCCGACAAGTCGAGTACACATAGATGGTTGACGCACCCACTAAGCTATGCGCGAAGCAACAGCCTTACGTTTTTACACTTCTAATAGAATCGGCGTTCTCACTTTGAGATTTTCATCTAATTCTACAACTCTCGATTTTTGCAATGTATTCAGCGCACCATTAATATCAGCATGGATACATGTTCCTGCTTTACTTTGGTACAGACCACGCGTGATTCGTTTGCCACTAAAGAGATACTGCATCTTATCATCCTTAGACCAAACTGGAACCGGATCTTTATCCAGAAAACTAGCTTTTGAAGTATAGCTTTCTTCTTGTTTTAAAAAACGAATGCCTTCTTTTATACATTTATTCTCAATTGCTGCAATCAATTTCTGAAATGGGATTTGAACAAACTTTTGATTATTCTTTTTCCCTATATCAGATTTTTGTTTCCAACCCGTGTTATACCCTACAACAATCGTATCTATATCAAATTCTTTCACTTTTTTGAACAACAGGCCTACCGCTTGTGAAATGTAACCATTTATTTGTCGTTCTCGTTTATGCCAAAGTACAGCCATTTTATTCGTTACAATTCGTTTAGAAAGTCCGTTTTCTACATTTTTCAGTTGTAGATTACGTATCACTTTGTTGAAGTACTGGTTAATAGATTTTAGTTTTTTTCCATCAATTAAAAATGCATCACCTGTATTTGTTACGCAACTTACTAATCTATCTACACCTAAATCGCAACTCAAAGCGTTACTTGTAGTCGTGGATGGTTTCTTCATTTGAGAAATGTGCATTTCATATGTGTAATGCACCTCAAAGAACCGACCTTTTTGCTTCGGTACAATCTCAATATAGGAAATTTTTTTATGTCTTAAGTTTTTTGGCATACGTATTTTAATGGAACCGAATTTTTTTCTGAATGCAATATTCATCGGAATAATCCAATACCCGCTCTCATCCACTTTTGGAACTTGGTAGATTTCAATAATTCGTTTGTCAGTGGAACGAGAATAATTCGGAAACTTCGGACGACCTGTGAACTTCTCGGGATTTTTCTTCCACTGTTCCAATGCCTTAAAAAAGCTCTTCCCTTCTGTAAATAAGGCTCTACGAATCGCTTGAACAGAGTTTGATTGCATGCCCCAGTAGTTCATATCGGCTTGCATGGCAGTGTCCACTTCTTTTACGGTAGCCATCTTATTATCATTCAAATAGCTTTGTTTCATGGTATACAAGCCAACATTTCGCAACGCTTTTGAGCTATGTGACATGCGCCTAAGTAAACGAAACTCTTTAGCTGTGAGGCAAGCTCGTCCGATATTCTGTTTCTGCGTGAATCGTTGCATCGTTTTTCTTTTCTTTTGTTTCCGTAATACTTTCACCGCTTTCTTTCTAGCCATTGTTTTCACCACCTTTCTTAGAGCGTTCATTAAAATTATTTTTGACAAATTAATATTTAGAAAGAAATGAAACAAGAACATGTTCTGCATCGTAATTCCTTTTGGATCAAGTAGCGGAATGATAATCATTATCCAATTTCGTTGCCTTACAATCTATTCCCTCCTCATCTACATTATATCGTAAGACAAAAAGAAACAAACATTCGCACTCAAAAAATTACTATGAGCGAAACAAAAGAGTTCAACCTACCTTCTGACGGCAATTCATCTCCACCTGAATTGTTGGGCTTCACCCGTAACACAAATCAGATGGAGTCTTCTTCCCAAAATAGGTAATCCGAAACCACTATAAGCCGATTATGTCCATGTTTCTCAGCATGTGTGGCACCGTAGTCCACTGTACCACCGTTAATTTGGGCATATAATTCACATGCACGGTCCCAATTACTAGAAACTGGCCCAACAGCTGCGGTATGAACTGTATAACCATTACGTTTCAACTCTTCCTGTATATCATGAACACCACCCCAATATTTTACGCCAAGCATTTCTTCTCTACCCCATCCAGCAAATCCATTCACTAATATGATCGGATAATTATTTTGTTGACTCTCTTCAGCGTAAATTACTTTCGTGGCGAATGAACATACAGTCATCAATGCAAAAAAACATATTTTTAAAAATAACTTCCCCATACTTCCTTCCTCTAATAAAGCGTTTACACTTTTTAGTTTACAGCATGCTTTAATAACTTAAACATAATGTAAAGTATTTTATATACGTTGTATATATAGAAAATATATACAGATGTTGATAAATATTACTTCAACTAAACATTTACTTTTTACAATACAGCTTGTAAATCTGTTTATTTGAATTTATAATTAGATATAGTTTCCTCATGTTAAAAAGATTTAAAAACCATAAGAAAACTAATCTCATTGCTTGAAAAGGAGGAAAAAGCATGCAAATCGGATCAAATATTCATACATTATCTCAACCTACTAAAATAACTCCATCTACTCTTGAGCATAATACGATCTCTTCTACTAAACTTGAAGATAAAAAATCAAATGATCCCATCAAATTTGATATTCGTTCATCTGAAAAAGAGATGAAACAACCTGAGCATAAATTTAATGAATTAGATTTATGGAAGATGCTAAAAGATAAAGGTGTTCCTTTATGGATTATACTTGAAATGCTACAAAAGGCTCGTAAAGAAAAAGAAGCACAAAATAATTCAGTTCAAAATTCAAATGCGATTGAAGAAACGAGTGAGACTCGATTAAATGAAGTAATGTAAGTTATTTAAACGGTATTAAAAAGAGCTCGAGCTTGATAAAGTATCCATCAACCTCGAGCTCTTTTTTAAGATTTTTCTCCAATCGTTACAAACTGAACTGATACCTCATCTCTATAACCTTCAATTAACTTTCTTACTTTTACATATTCATTAGTCAATGTATTATCTGTCGACATTTTAGGTTTTTCGTCGCCTAAAGATTTTTTCAAATGAAGAAGTTGTATTTTTGTTTCATTTGCTTTTATTTCATTATACACATTATTTTCCGCGACAATTACATACGATAGTAGTCCATAGTTTCGATTATTACCAAGCCAAGCATCCCTATCATATGTAACTGGTATCGCTTTTCCTTCTATTTCAATACTTTTTATATTCTTTTCTTCTTCATTTATAAATAGTAGTGAACTTTCTTTTGGAAAATTTGGCAACGTATCTAAAGGTTTGGAAAGAGATGATTGATCTCTTTCACGAAAAATTTTTGCTTTAATCATCGCTTTTGCAGTAGATTCATTTAATATTAAAACCCTCTTTTGGTCAAATCTACCTGTTTTCACAGAAAAAACTTCATGTTCTTTCGTGTTTTCCTTATAACGATCTATAATAGTTGAAGTATTGTCCTCATCTCCAATAACTAGTACGCCGTTTGCTGGAAATCTGTTTTCATTTTTAGAGCATGCACTTACATTTATTAACAATAATATACTTAATATGAAAATAGATATTGTTTTTTTCATCACAGTTCCTTTCATAACCAAAATTGTTTTTTTACATGCTTTTCTGCAATCTTACTTGCTCATAATCTCTATTGCTCCATAGTTTTATAAAGCTTTTTTAAATAGCGCCAACGAGTTATATAGAAATATAAAACTTGTATACAAATAAATGAAATTAGAATTAAGATAGCACTATTTAAAATAGAAAAATCGACCAATTGTTGCAATGCCATATAAGCAACCACTGTGTGAATTACTGCAATGATAATCGGTAAAAAGAACATTAATAATAACTGTCTCGTTACAACTTTTTTCAACTCTCGTTTACTTAATCCCATTTTCGAAATCATTTTATATTGTTGTTGATCGCGATCCAAATCAGTATATAACCTGAAGTAAATAAAACTAGCGGCGAATGTGAAGAAGACGATTCCAACTAAAACACTTGCCATCAGTAATAATCCATTTGTTTGTTTTGCACTTAACAACTCTATAGTTAGAGCTCTAAATTCAAAATGTATGTCTCTAGGCTCTTTTTCGAATATATTATTTAATTGATTTGAAATTTCTTTCGTTTTTAACCAATCATCTACAACAAATCCATACGTTCGATATTGAATTATATTTTCATAATCTGGACTACTATTAAGCGGAATTTCATCATACACATAATCTTGAATAGCAATATAAATCCCTTCCGTATCATGTGGCAAAACTAAATTATCTACAGTTTTTTTCACATGAAATGTCTTTGTCCACTCTCCTTGAATGACCTCAATATCCTTTTTATAATCACCATTTTTAAATTCCTGTTTTTGTGATACCATTCCTGGGATTAATAACATTTCATCTTCTTTTTCAATTGTTTCTTGTTGATAACCGAGTGCTCTCGCAAGTTCGTTATATTCACTTAGTTTCATTACATATACATTACTTTCAGTATATATGTATGAGGATGAAGCCATTCGATATGGAATATTAGCATCAGCAAAATATTTTTTTATTGTAGAGAGATGTTTATCCGCTATTTTGTTTTTTTCAGGAGCTACATATAGCAATGTATACGGGTTTGTCATCCTTACCAAATCTTTATTTCCAAGAGCAGCTGTCGTTCCAATTGCTGTAAAAGCAACTGCTGAAATAATAGATACTATAAAAAACATTGTTGCATTATCTTTCATACGATAAATTAATTCTGAAAATGTTAATATATTCGTTCTTTTTAAAAAGAAAGATTCACTCCTTTTCGCAAGATGCAATATATAAACGCTACACTGTGTATATAAAAAGTATGTTCCTATAATTACTAAGAGCACACCTATTCCGAGTGTAATAAAACTATAACTTGGGATAAAGCGAAATACTAAAATATAGCCATACCCTATACTAAACAAAGAGAAAATTGATAATAAAATTGACGATTTTGGTTCAGGTTTTGGCTTTTCCCCTGCTTGAATCAGTTCCACAAGCTCTGTAACTTTTATCATTTTAAATGTTACTAGCGAAACAATTAAAAATAAGAACAGAAATGTAATGACTGTTAATAATACAGCCTGTACTGGTATATAAAAAGGTAATCCATTGCTAATCATTAATACACTGGCGCTTATTAATAAAACTAGTTTAGAAAAAATGAGTCCAATAAGAATACCTATACAAATTGAACCAATTCCAATTAACATATTTTCAATTAACAATAACTTCTTAAGCTGTCTCATTGACATACCTTGCATCATTAAAATGCCAAATTCTTTCTTACGCGTTTTTAAAAATGAACTAACTGAATATAGAATGAAGAAAAATGAAAATACAAATATCAACCCTTGCGAAACTTTAAATCCTAATGTACCAAATGTACTTATTGTTGAGCTTGTTGATTTCAACTCCCCCTGTAAATCAGGATGAAATAATAAAAGTGCATACGTAAAGAAAATCATAATCGAAAATGCACTACTTAAAAAATGAGCAGCATATGTACGCTTATTTCGAAAAATATTATTAAATGCGAACTGCCGAAAAGTCATGCCTTTTCCCTCCTAACAAAGAAAGGACATCCATAATCTTTTGATAAAAGGTTTGCCGACTTTCACCACGATAAATTTCGTTATACAGTTGACCATCTTTTATGAAGATTACTCGGCTGCAAAAACTAGCTGCATACGGATCATGTGTAACTAACATCATCGTTGCCTTTTCTTCCTTATTAAGCGTATCCAGCATCTCCATTACATCATTTGAAGATTTAGAGTCTAAATTCCCGGTCGGTTCATCAGCAAGTAATAATTGCGGCTTATGAACAATTGCACGAGCAATTGCTGTTCTTTGAGCTTGTCCCCCTGAAATTTCAAACGTTCTTTTATTCAATATATCTGTAATATTTAATTTCTCTGCAATTTCTTCTACTCGTTTATTCATTTCTTGCACAGAAACACCATCTAATGTCATCGGCAATACGATATTTTCCTTCACTGTAAGCGTACTAAGTAAATTAAATGATTGGAATACAAATCCTAATTGTTTTCTACGGAATAAAGCCAAATCTTCAGATGATAACTGGAAAGGATTCGTACCATTTATTACTATTTCTCCCGATGTTGGAGAGTCGATAGTAGATACCATATTTAATAATGTTGTTTTTCCGCTACCAGATGGGCCCATGATCCCTATAAATTCACCTTCTTGGATTAATAAATCAATATCTACTAATGCTTTAAAAGGTATTTTCCCTTTATATACTTTACTAATATTTTTTGCATGTAAAATTTCCATTTCTATTCTCCCTTCATTTGCACTTCTCACAATAGAGTGTAAATGAATTCTCTTATAGCTCATATTGATTCATCTTTCATTTATCTTACACGCTTGTAAGATTTCTAAAAAAACCGATAATAACATTATTTACAAATTAAAATTAACGCATAACTATCTTATAATAATTGTATAGTGGTAAGAAATACAATCTCCTATCTTTATTATACGAAAAAGAAAAGACCGATAATGGTCTTTTCCTTCCCAAAGTTATATTTTTAACTTACGCCTTTAATTGAAATGTATTTGATAAATACTCTCTGCATCATTGACCGTAAACTCTTGTAGGTATAGATCTCCACAATCTATTCTAAATAACTTAGTCACACTCTCTTCTCCCATGTTAATCCCCCTTACTTATATTAAAGCTCCTTAATCTGCTTCGTAAGTTCCATAAATCGTTCATCCAGAGCTTTATATTCTTTGTCTTTAGAAGTTAAAAAGCTTAATTTCCCTAATACTTCTTGTCTTTCTGTTTCTAACGTTAAACGTAGCTCTTCAATTTCATCTCTAGTTTTCGTAGGTTCTTCAAGCTGCTTTTGTATCGTATTGTTTACAAACACAAGTTTTGTGTTTGTTGTTTTCTCCAGAAAATATCGATCATGAGAAACGATAACGAGTGTTCCGTTATACTCAGCTAATGTATTTTCGAGCTGTTCACGTGAAGGCAGATCAAGATGATTCGTTGGTTCATCTAAAATAAGTACATCTTTTTCATCTAAAATATAAGCCATTAGCTTACATTTTACTCGTTCTCCCATACTCATATATCGTATCGGCTCTTTCCATTGGGAAAGTTCAAACCCTAAATGTTTCATTAAATTTTGGACTTTTCCTCTTTCTTCAAACGTCTCTTTGAAAAATAAATCTTCTGGTGTTTTTTCCAGCGGTAAATCAAATACTTCTTGTGTTAAATAACCGATGTTTGCTGAAGGTGAAATCCATACTTCTCCTTCAGCAGTTTCGTTTCCCATAATCATCTTCAGTAAAGTTGTTTTCCCGCTACCGTTTGGTCCAACAATCGCAATCTTCTCACCGTGTTGAATTGTAAAATTAACGTTTTCAAATAATATTCGATTATTAAATTCTTTCCGCAATTGTTTTACTTCTAAAAAACGTTTTCCTACTTTTTTACTCGCTTGAATAGAGAATTCAACTGAATACTCCTCTTTCACAATTTCTACCTTCGTTTTCTCTAGCTCTTTTTCGAGACGTTTTCGTTTCGACTTCACTTGTGCATCCATGCGCTTCGCTTTTACACGATAAAATTCTTTAACTCCTTCTTGTTTTGTAGACTGCGCATGTGCCTTTTGTGACCATGAACTTAGTTCTTTTATATGAGTTTCTACTTGTTCTATCTTTTTTTGTTGTTTTTCATATTCACGCTGCTGCGTCATTCTTTTATGCTCACGTGCTTTCATATAACTCGTATAATTACCGCTATGGTCAATTAATTTCTTATCCTCAATTGACCATATTCTAGTCGCGACAACATCTAAAAAATATCGATCATGCGATACGACGATAACTGTACCTTTCATATTTTTAATTTGCTTAATGAGAAATTCTGTACTCATCTCATCTAAATGATTTGTCGGTTCGTCTAATATTAAGACATTAGGATTTTCAGCAAATCCTTTTGCTAATCGAACTTTTAGCTTTTCACCACCACTTAAAGTACGAAAATCATTCGTTGGCACGCCCCATTTCGCAAGAAGTTCTGCTTCTTTTGCAATTATATCCTTACTAACAAAAGATTCTTTTTCTTGTTCAACATATGCTGTTGTCATGTTCATTTGCATCCATTCAACAGTACCTTTTGAAGGCTCAATCTTCCCATTTATTAATTGAAGTAACGTTGATTTACCGGCACCATTTTTACCAATTAATCCGATAACATCCCCTTGTTTTACTGTCACATTCATTTTCTCTAACAACATATTTTCCTTTATTTCAACATAAACATCATTTAATTTTAATAGTTCTTTCATAATACCGATCCCTTTCATTAAGGGAGAATAAAAAAATCCTCCCAAATAAATTTGGCAGGATTAGTCGTTAAAATATTTATACCCAAATAAGCTATTACGCAAATCAAATAGCAATACCGTTGTATGGAAATTGGGCAGACTAATCCTATTTTTTAGAAATTGAAATGTATTGAATTTCAACATTTAAAAATAAGATTAGTTAATCATCGTCCACCCATCATTCCTTTCCGTCATTAGTAACCATATTGTACCATAATAGTACTGTATGAGTAAATGCAATTATTTGTGCTGTTAAAAAGATTGCTTTCTTTTAGACTTATTTATCATTTTTCAACTTCATATTGAACAAGCACAAATTACATTGATTGTAATACGTCCTTTAGATTTCCCCTGTAAAAAACTTCTAAACACTCTATTATATAAAAATAAAATGTTATTCGTTATCCAATAATAACTTATTGTTTTTCAATAAATTATTATTGATTACTCCCCTTTAATAAGCTATTATATAGTTGCAGAAAATATTAATGTAAGGATTGAATTTATGGACAGGACATTAGAAATCACAAAGTTAAATATATTTGTAAGGATTTTTATCCTCCCGATTATAGTAGGGATACTTGTTGGTATACTAACGAAATTGGGGCAAGGTATACTTCCAGGAAATTGGCATTCATTAGCTAACTTAGGAAGCGTTTGGTTAGTTCCATCCTTTTTCGTGGCTAGCCTTAGTTATTCTAAGCGTACAGCTATGCTTTCTGGTATCCTTGCACTACTCGGTATGGTATTAGGCTATTATGGTTATGCAATAGTTATTAAAAATGTAGCTCACTCTATTTATTTTATATCTGTATGGATTGTATGTGCATGTATAGGAGGAACTATCTTTGGAATTGCAGGTTTTCTATGGAAAGATACTACAAATCCACTTCATAAATTCGGAAGCGCACTTTTAAGTGGAGTTTTTGTAGCGGACGGACTTCACATTCTATTAAACTTTGAAGATTACAGTCACATGTTACCTGTTGGATATACGGAAGTGATAGTCGGAATTATCTTGATTCTTGTATTAGAACGCTCTAATGCTTATCGTGTGTCTTCTTTCTTAATGATGATTCCTATCACTATTTTGGGGTTAATTGGGTATAAATTATTAAGTTTGTTTACTTAATTACAATACTGTATCATGAAAAAACAAAAGACTAATTGTATTATAGTCCACAAAACATATCACGTATTCGAACATTATACTTATACATAGGATAGGATAGGATCCATGAAGCTATCTCTTTCAAAGGGGTGGCTTTTTTCTTACAAAAATATTTATCAGCTTTTTATTAAATCCTTCAAATTTAACAATCGTATTTATTAGTGTGTCATTATACATACTAATATGACGTTTTACCATTTCATATAACCGCTAAAAAAAGGCTAAAAAACTTATTTCCAAAGCTCTTTAGCCTAGATTACTTATTTATACATTATAAAATTTAATTCGTACAACCGTACCTTTACCAACTTCTGAATGGATTTCTACACTATGTCCTAATTGCTTCGTAATTTCATATACGAGATATAGCCCCATTCCAGTTGATTCTTTAAAATCTCTACCATTTTCTCCTGTAAAGAAAGGTTTAAACACTCTTGGCAAATCTTGCTTTGGTATGCCTACACCGTTATCAGCAATTTCAAGTATAACATTATTACCTTCCTTACAAGCTTTCACTTTAATCTTCTCTCGACTACCAGATGAATATTTAATCGCATTTGATAGTATTTGTCCAATTAAAAATTGTAACCATTTCGCATCACTTTCTACTGTAATGTCCTTATCAATTTTAAGCTCTGGATATACAAAATTCCGGATAAAGAAGCGTTTATGTTCATGCACAGAATCATTCACTATTTTATGTAATTGTACTCTTTCCACATAAAAATCTTGTGTAAATGCTTCTAAACGTGCGACATACAGTGCCATCTCTAGCCCCTTTTTCAGCCTATCTGTTTCCTCATTTATACTTTCAAAACGTGGATCCACTTCATCCTGTGTAATTAATTCTATTACAGATAAAGGTGTTTTCATTTGATGAATCCACTGATTCATAAAAGTTAAATGATCATTATTTTTTCTTTCTTGTATGTGGAGCTGATTTTGATAATGGCGATATTGTACCTCAAGTAAGTCTTGAAGCGCAGCAGATATAGCTGCAAAATCAGATTTTTGAACAGATTCATCTAAAGATTGCATCGGGTTTGCTAATCGTTCATAGAAAGTACGATGAGTAAAGTAACGAAGTACTAAATAGCCTACCATAAAAAGGGCACCTAAAAACATTGCATACAATGCCGTCGCGATATGCTTATGCCCATCAAACCAATAAACGAGAAATATGGATAATAGTTGAATGACTGTAAAACAAATAAGAGGTATATGATCACGTATAAACAGCCTTATCATTTTTCCATACCAGTATCCCAAGTAATATGTAATCTATATCCAACACTACGAATCGTTTCAATCGCATCCTCAATATGTAATGTTTTTAACTTTTTTCGCACACGTGTTGTATTTACACTTAATGTATTATCATCAACATATGATTCGCTATCCCATAATTTATTTAACAACACTTCTCTACTCACAACACGCGGATAATTTTTCATTAACATTTCTAATAAAATAGCTTCATTTCTCGTTACGTCAATTTCTTGATTCTTAAGCTTCAATACAAGCCTTTCAGGATATAAACAAAGTCCATGTTGCTCAACCATCCGCTCTTCTACTTTCGGTGCATAATCTCCGTAAGCACGTCTTAAATAACTTCGAATTTTAGCCATTACAACTTCGTAATGGAATGGCTTTGAAATGAAATCATCACCACCGTTTTCTAACGCCATAACTTGATCCATCGTACCTTCACGAGCTGAAATAAATAATATCGGACACGTGGAAACTCCGCGAATTTGACGACACCAATAGTACCCATCAAAACTCGGTAAATTAATATCTAATAAAACTAACTCTGGTTGTTCTTCTAAAAAAATATTTAATACATTTTGAAAATCCGATACAATAATTCCTTCATACCCATATTTCGCAACATGTGTTGATAATAGTTCTGCAATTTTCATATCGTCTTCTACAATCATAATTTTAACCATGTGTTTACTCCTTTTTCGATCCACAATCTTATATTCAATTATATAAAATAAATACTACCTTTTTTTATATAATCCGTAAATCAAAAAAGATACTTTTATACAAAATCATCCTTCTTCTATCATTTCTTATTTAATATGGAATTCACTCATAGTAAACCCCAATTTCTCCACATAATTCATCCCTAATTCCATTCGAGCAGTCTTCAACGGGTCAACCACTTGACAAACTTTTAAATTGCCGGCAGCCGATAATAAAAGTGTTGCATCAGCTTTAGACATTTCTAATTCTTCATGTAAAAATGTCACCATATTACGTACAGCACGATTCGCTGCATCATCTAGCAATTTTTCTGAAGCTATCGTCATTACTTTTTCTTTTTGAATAGCCATTGGTAGTGGCCATTTTTTCCCTTTTATAATTTGGACTGTTACGGTTACCTCACCAGCAACCTCTACTCCACTAACACCAATTTCACCGTCACCCATCGCTGCGTGTAAATCACCTAATGCTAATAGAGCACCAGGAACATTTACAGGTAATAATAATGTTGTCCCTTCTTTTATCTCTTTACAGTCCATATTCCCGCCGTGATCATGTGGTGTGCCACATGAAATGCACGCTTCTTTCGGCGCTGTTCCAATTACACCGATCATTGGATTAATCGGGATTTGTAGTTCATTTGAAAACAAAAAATGTTCATTATGTACTGAGACAATTTTCACTGTATTTTCATGTAGCTCTTCACCCATTACACCAAGATTTGCACCTGTAGTTAAAACGCCTTTCTCTGCAATTTTTATCTTTTCAATCGTAACAACTAATATATCACCAGGTTCTGCACCATTAATATATACCGGACCAGTCGCTGGATTAATCCGGTTCCAATCTAACTCTTGAAACACAACATCTTCAGAATCAATTTGATTTTCAAAGCAATCATATGTTTCAAATATAAGGCGACTCCCAATTTCTACTTCCATACATGGTTTATTTTCTGGTGACATTGCGTAAATGATATGTTCTTTCTGAATTCGATACATATTATCTCTCCTCTTTATATTTGTCTACAATTACTAATTAGCTTTTTTCATAAAAGCTCCTTTTAATAATTAATGAATTTACATATAGAAAAGCACTTAGCTTATTTTCATACATACACTCTTTACTATAACAGGTAAAGAAAGGTGATATCACTATGCCCCTTATTCCATATAACGAAAGCGATGTTGATTTACTAGCTCGTTTAATGCGTGCTGAAGCTGAAGGCGAAGGTCGACAAGGTGAACAACTTGTTGGCTGCGTAGTAGTAAATCGTGTATTTTGTGATTGTTTAGACTTTAAACAACTCCGTACCGTACGTGACGCTGTGTATCAAAGCCCTGGTGGATTTGAAGCAGTGCAATACGGATATTTTTATCAACGCGCTCGTGAATCAGAAAAAGAAATCGCACGAAAAGTTTTACAAGGTGAGTGGCGCTGGCCAGCAAGATGGGCTCTTTGGTATTTCCGTCCAGTTGGAGCTTGTCCGCCCGAATGGTATAATCAGCCGTTTGTAGGACAGTTTAAAAGTCATTGTTTTTATGAACCTAGTGGTGATGAATGTCCGAAATTGTATTCACGGTAGTAAAATTTGGAACGCAAGTACTTAGCTAATTACTTGCGTTGCTTTTTTTTAGAAATCTAATAATTCGATAATTTTTTCGATACCTACAACATGTATTAATAACGGTATACGAGGACCACTGGACTGATTCATAATAAGCCTATAAATTATAATAAATAATTGTTTTTGATTGTTTTTGATTTTCTTTCATTATTTTTTTATTTTCATGATGACAAAGCGCGTACAATTGTTCCATTAAGTTAGAGTAATCTTTGTTAGAACGAAGTATGTTGCAGACTTCTACTAGCCGTTCTTTCTGTCTTTCATTTAATGTGTTGTAAAACTCTGTATTTCTCTCTTGATTTACTGCAATTAATTTTTCAGATTGAAAGTTTCTTATCCAATACTCTGCACGATTACATATCGCAATCATAGCATCTAATGCATAACTTCTATCTATTTCATCTAATGTACCTTGTAAAATAGATGAATCAAAATTTAATAGCGGCAATATTCCTGCTACTTGATTAAATTTCGGATATTCTTTAAATCCGCTATCTACTCTAGAAAGCTTAATTGCATCAAATAAATCTTCATTTTTGAGCGTTTTATTCTCATAACTATCTTTCAATCGTTCATATTCTGTATAATTGCGAATTACATCTTCATCAAGACCGATATGAAACGCTGCGTCTGGCCTATATTTTGCAAACATAAATAGAATCACTTCGGGCAAATACACTTTTAGCAACTCGCTAGGTGTAATACTATTCCCTGAGGAACTAGACATTTTTTCATAATGCCCTTTAATTCCAATAAAATCGTAAGCAATGTAATGAGGCGCTTCACGATTGAATATTTTTCTCGCAATTTCTTTTGATACATTATAACTACCCGTTTCTGATGAATGATCTCTTCCGCCCGGCTCAAAAACAACATCCTCTATCATCCATCTCATCGGCCAATCGATTTTCCAATTCAGTTTCATTTCATTTGTATTTAATACCGATAATTCAGTTTGATTTCCGCATTCACATTCATACCGAACTGTTTTTAATACTTCATCAAAATGTGTAATCGTTGTCGCATCTTTCCCGCATTTCTCACAATATAATGTAACCGGATAAAAGCCCTCTCGCTCTTCTTCACTACACTCTCCCGTTTTAAAACTCATTAAAATATCATATATTTCTTTTCTTTTATATAAAGCCTCCAATATGTTTTTGTTATATCTTCCACTTCTATATTCAGCATGTTGATATATGAATTCCACTTCAATCCCAAATACTTGAAGCGATTCCTCAAACTCTTTTTCAAAATGCTCGGCATATGAATTATGACATCCATACGGATCTGGTATATTACAGTATGGCATTCCGATATACTTTACAAAAGATGAATCAACATTTTTAGGGACTTTTCTAAATCTGTCGTAATCATCCCATGAAAATATAAAACGAGTCTTTTTCCCTAAATCTTGAAGCGCCCTTACAACAAAATAAGTCGTTACGATTTCACGAAAGTTCCCAATATGAACAGAACCAGATGGACTAATTCCAGATGCACAAACAAAAGTTTCTTTGTTTGGATGTTTTCTAATTAATTCGTGTGCTACTTCATACGCCCAATGCATATACTACTCACCTCAATTATATTTTTGTTCTCACATTTTCATTTTTTTGCACTAAAAAAACTCCCACCCCCAAGATTATTCATCTTGAGGACGAGAGTTATTAGCTTCGCGGTACCACCTCAGTTTGTTAATATGTCGCCATATTAACCTCTTCAGGTACGGCAAAATATGCTTATACCCTATCTCTATAACGGGAGATCCCGTCGCACCATCCCTAAATACATTAGTTCCTTGCGCAGCTCCAAGTCTTTTTTCATTAAGATGTATACTGCTCTTTCTCAGCTACCAGAGCTCTCTGTACGTATTCTTTCTTAACTACTCTTCTCTTCCATGCCATTTTACATATTAGTTTTTTCATATGATAATTTAAAATAGTTTTATTGTCAAACTTTTCCGAATCAAAAACGTATACTTATCTAAAAAAATTCTTTATCGCCTCTAATTGAATTTTATGACTACACTCATCACAACAATATACTCCTTTTGGTTTCTCTTTAAATCGCTTATATTTTTCACTGCCTTCATAAACACGAAATATATTTTTACAAGAAAAACAAACAATTTCATAAAACATCATATGCATTTTCCTCTCAATATTTATACATTTTTTTAATCACTCGAGAAAATCAGTTTTTCCATAGTACAAATCTTAATATTTTCTGATTAAAAGGTTTGCCCCTATTCTTATCGAATTATATAAATATCTTATAAAACGAGGTGAACATCTTGGACAGTAATATAGAATTAGTTTTAGATGCGAAAGCAAGTTTAGCTGAAGGACCATCTTGGAATGAAAAAAAGCAACTTTTATACTGGGTTGATATTGTGGAGAAACAATTATGCATATTTAGTCCTACCGCTAATACAAACCGAGTAATTGCTCTCAATCAACAAATTGGCTGTGTTGTTCCATATTTAGATGACATACTACTCCTAGCTATGGAAAATGGCTTTTATTCTATTAATGTAGAAACAGAAAAACTGACACATATTTTTGACCCTGAACCACATTTATTAAAAAATCGTTTTAATGATGGAAAATGCGATCCGGCAGGACGTTTTTGGGCAGGTACTACAGATACATACGGTATTAATGCTGCTGGCTCCTTGTATTGTTTAAATAATAATTTAAAGGTAGAGAAAAAAGTTTCACATGTAAATACATCAAATGGCATAGCTTGGTCACCTGACCATACATACCTTTACTATATCGATACACCTACTAAAAAAGTAGTTCGTTTTCATTATGATATATGCTCTGGAGTAATTCGTAATCCAAGTGATGTAATTATTTTCCCCGAAAATGACGGTCTACCTGATGGTATGACAATTGACGAGGAAGGTTGCTTATGGGTTGCTCATTGGGGAGGTTCAAAGATTACTAGATGGAACCCTTCAACTGGTGAACAAATATTAAGTATCCCGATTCCAGCGCTATATGTAACATCTTGTACATTTGGAGGGCCTAATTTAACCGACCTATATGTTACAACAGCCAGAACAAGAATGACGGATGACGAATTAAAGCAATATCCACATGCTGGTGGTATTTTTCGAATTCAAACAAATGTAAAAGGTTGTCCTACCCATTCATTTTACAATAATAATATTGGAGCTGAAACACTATGAATCGCATTAATTTTATAAGACAAGAAGAAAAGAAATATCATGACCTTTGCTATGAACAATACAAACTATTTGAAACTGGTTCTTGGCTGTACAAGCCGGTTAAAACAGTTATGGATTTGATGGATTATTTTGAAGGAAACAACAACTTGCAAGTACTTGATCTCGGCTCTGGCGTTGGAAGAAATAGTATTCCCATTGCCCAAAAGATTCAAAATGCGAGTGGTACTGTTACATGTGTGGATTTACTTGATTCTGCTTTAACAAAATTACAAACTTATAGTAAAGAATATGGTGTAATTAATAATATTAAAACGGAACAAGTAGCAATTGAAAACTACTACATCCAACCTAATACTTATGATTATATCGTTGCAGTATCCAGTTTAGAGCATGTTCAATCAGAAGAAGATTTAAAAAAAGTGCTCCATTCCATAAAAGAAGGTACAAAAAGCGGCGGTATGAATTGTTTAATTATTAATTCGAACATACAAGAAATTGACTTACATACAAATGAAGAGTTAGATGCTTTAATTGAAATTAACCTTCCTACTGAAGATATGATACATCTATTAAAAAGTATTTATAAGGAATGGAAAGAAATTAAAGTTGAAATAAAAGAATTAGTCTATGATATTGTTCGCGCTGAAAGGCATATTCAATTAAAAACAAATGCTATTACGTTTGTTGTTCAGAAATAAAACTATAAAAGGTAAGGTTTTTCCCTCATATATTCAGAGAAACACCCTTACCTTTCAATTATAAATTCTTCAAAAAATTGCTTCGTTATTAGTTTTAGCTTTATCTAAAACATTATTTTTATTAGAAATACTATTCAGCTATTAATTGAATTCATTCATTTATTAATAATTGCTTGTCGAGCTTTTTCTTTATCATCAAAATGAATAGTTGAACCTTTTAAAATTTGATACGTTTCATGCCCTTTGCCTGCAATCAAAACGATATCATTAGAAGATGCCATGTTTATTGCGTGAGTTATTGCAAGTTCACGATCTACTTCTACTTTATAATTCAAATTATTATTTTGCAAAAATCCTTTTTCAATATCTTTCATTATTGCCTGCGGATCTTCCGAACGTGGATTATCAGAAGTAATAAAAACAAAATCGCTATAACTTCCAGCAATTCCGCCCATTATAGATCGTTTTTTTGTGTCTCTATCTCCACCACAACCGAAAACAGTGATAACTTTACCTGTTGAAAACTCGCTAATTGTAGAGAGAACATTTTCTAACGCATCCGGTGTATGAGCATAGTCCACTATTACAAGAAAATCTTGATTTTCATCTATAATTTCCATTCTACCTTCAATACTCTTTAAGTTAGATAAGCTATCACAAATGTTTGTAAGTGGAATACCTTCAACCATTGCAACTGTTATTGCTGCTAATGCATTATAAACATTAAAACGACCTACAAGATTAAGGCTAACCTCTATTTCTCCATTAAAGGACGAAACTAAAAAACGAATTCCTTTTGGGCTTAAAGTTATGTTCTTCGCTTGAACATCTGCTCTATTATGTATTCCATATGTGATAACCTCAGCTGAAGTAATTTTTTTAAAGTATTCTACCGATGGATCGTCTGCATTCAAAACAGCTATTTTTTTATCCGTAGTAGATAAATCATTTCCTAATCTTGAAAAAAGAAGACCTTTTACATGCTTATATTCATGAAATGTTCCATGATAATCCAAATGATCTTGCGTTAAATTTGTAAAAACAGCTATTTTAAAGTTACACCCTTTCACTCTTTCCATATGTAAACCTTGTGACGTAACTTCCATAACACAATAATCTGCATTTTGATTTTTCATCATTTGCAAATTCCGTTGAAGTGTTGGAGGTTCTTGCGTATTAATATCAGTAGGATACCATTTTGAATCAACTTTCACTCCGTTATTCCCCATGAGCCCCGTGTGATATCCATAATCACTTAAAATTTTTTCAAGTAAATAGGAAGTAGTTGTTTTTCCATTTGTACCTGTAATTCCAATTAGCTTCATTTTATTAGATGGATAACCATAGAAGTGTGACGCAATAACTGCCATAGCATATCTAGCATCTTTAACAATTATTTTAGATATCTCAATATTTACATCCCTTTCTACAATTAGCGCTACAGCACCATTCTTCACTGCATCTTCAACAAATTGATGTCGATCTTCAAGAAAACCATCGATACCTGATACACATATAAATAGATTTCCATCAGTTATCTTTCTAGAATCCATTTCTAACCCCGTAATTTCTACATCCATATTGCCAATAGTTTCTTTAATCAATAACAAATTCGCCAGCTCTTTTAGTTTCAAATGTCCCGCCCCCTTAAATATTCCCCCTATTTATTTTACCACTTTATATAAAATAATGGCTTAAAATCCCATATTGATTTAACGAAATTTATTCATCTTAAATAAACAAAAAATAAAAGAGCACTTGTTTCCGCAAGTGCTCTTTTGGGGATTTTGAGATACCCTATTAACAAAAGTTAAGGTTACTTAAAGTTAAAAGGTATTTCTATTATATGCTTGTCCTCTTTATTTGTGCATAATTAATATATAAACATATTTAATCATTCTTAATAACTTTTAGTTATAGTTCTTTCTTACATTTTATCGTTAAAAAGTTGATTGAAGGTTTATTTGCCATGTTCTTATTTGGTTCATCAATTTCCGAAACTTGTACTAATCCATATTGATTAAAATCTTTTTTTATAGATTCAGAATCATAGAAGAACATTTTTACGCCTTCCATTATCTCATAATAATCTTTATCCAACTGTTTTCCTTTTCCGTACATTGGAGCTTTTTTAGAAACAGTTGTAAAAACCATATATCCACCAGGTTTTAACTGATTATAACAATCTTTAATAAATTTCTCTCTTTCCTGCTCATTCAACAAATGAAGAAGTGCATGACTAAATATCCCATCATACAGTTTATTATCAAAAGGCATTTCGTTTACCGAACCGTGATAGATACTAACATCTTCTAGTCCGTTTTCTCTTGCTAAATCGATCGCTGTTTTCGAAATTTCAATACCTGTTACATTTATACTATTTTCGATAAATACCTTCGCGTTTCTTCCATAACCAATACCCGGAACTAATATGTCTTTAACATTGTTTTCCACAAAAAAATCTTTTGTCAAAATTGCAGATTCTGTAGGTTCAAACCCCCACATTGTTTGCTTCTCAATAAAGCTTGATTCCCAAAATTCCATTATGATTCTATCTCCTTGTTCTAATCCTATTTTTAGTATCACATTAAAAACTTATAAATTTTAGTGCTGCGGTTACCTATGCCAAATTAATTTTTTACCACATTCACTATAGGTTCATTGAATATAGCATAATAATAAGCCTATATCTAATTTTAAGATTGGCTTATTATTTCCCCTATATTAATGTGTAAAAAAATAGAAAAACCAATACTTCCGTTGTAGTATTGGTTTTTCTTAAGATAAATTATCTTTTTATATTGTACTGATCTATTACTTTTTCTAACATTTCTAAAGTTATCGGTTGAGCTTTCTCTATTAATTGATAACCAATACGTCCATTCGGTTCAGCTGTAACTTGCTGTAAACTCTTTAAATCATGAATCCCTTTTTCTCTTAATTGCATATATAGTTGTTGTTCCGACATTTTCGCCTTCATCAAATTCTCTTTTACAATCTCTCCATTTTCTACTACTATAATGCTACTGCCATTTAGGAATTGTTCCATCTTCTTTGATTTCAATTCAAAGAAATGAATGATAAGAAGGACGCCTGCAAATATTACAGCTGCAAATATAGATGGGCCTACTTTCCGACTTAATACAGGCTCCACAATAATACGTGCAATTGATACTACTATAATAATTTCAGCTCTTGTCATTTGGCTAACAGATTTACTACCTGTCATTTTTAATGCAATAATCCCAGTCAGAATTAAAATAATGCTTTCAAAAATCATATTCATAATAGCCCAATCCTTTAATGGTGAATGTTACTAGCATTCCCATTTCATATAGCATTCTAAATGTATTTTAATTAAACTTTTTTGTAAAAATCAAACTTACATATACTGAAAAAGAATCTATTTTGACCAACCTTTTTTCAATAAGGATTTGATGTTCCATCTTCCATTGTCAAAAAAATAAAAAGCACCCGAATGGATGCATATAGATTAAACTTATTCATTATTACTTTCTTCACTTTCATCATCAACTGATTTGGAGTCTAACATGCTGCCTATATCAGGCGGTAAAGCTAACTCTATTCCAGCTACTGGTTGATTATCTTCATTAAACCATTGTTTCTTAAATTTAATCAATTCTTCATTTTTCTTATTTTCATTCATATTATCCCCCCTTTTATGTTTGATATTAAACTCTTTACTTAATATGTACACTGAGAAAGATAATATACTATTTGTACATAATGAAAGAGCAAAAACCATTCTCTGTTTTCACAACCCGTTGTACCTATTAAAGAATCCCCGTACATGTTACTCCGCGCTCTGCTATCATATTAGTGTCTAAACATATGTGGGCTATGTGACAAGTACCTGGTCATTTTGTTCATTATTCATATGAGACAAATACTTTTAAAGGGGTAATTATTCCTTGACTTAATTCCTCAAAACATTGAATGAGTCCTGTATGTTGTATTTCATGTTGAAAAATCTCTTCTATCCATGGTGTTTGTTCTATTTGACTAAAAAACCAATCTGCATGTTGTTGATAATTATATCCGTCACTTGAACCAATGATCCGCAGTTCTTTCTCATAAAAATCAGCGGTTAATGTTAGTTCCTCTAAATTCCCATCAGAAAGTATACATATTTCACTATTACTGTTAAGTGCTTTTTGTAATGTATGAAATCCGATATTTGTAGCAGAACATTCGAAACCGTAATTATATGTTTCTATTATTTGTTCTTCTGATTCATATATGTTTTTCGCACCAAAATTCTTTGCAAAATCTCTTCTATTTTTATTAGGTTCAACAACATCTACATGCTTAACACCTACATAGTATTTTAAAAAATAACAAGCGAGTAAACCAATAACTCCCATTCCAGTTATAAGTACTTTTTCATCCTGTCGCATATTTAGTTTTAATACTCCTTTAGCAGCATCACACGAAAGAATAGATAATAAAGCAACTTTAGGTTTTATTGAATTAGGAACTCGAATCACTTTATGTCCCTTAACTATTCCTATCGTTTCATGTCCATAAAAAGAAACTACTTTATCGCCTATGTTTAAATTCGTTACTTTATTACCAACTCGAATCACTTCACCATAACTTTCATATCCAGTTTTTCTTGGATAAATAGGATTTGTATCTGAAACATCCGATTCTTTATACTGTGGTAACTCTGCTCCAATACTTATTGCACCTGCAATTGTTTTAACGATAATTTCATCATCCTGTATAGAATTAATTTCGCGCGTTTCCCACTTAAGACGTTTTGGTCCTTCTAAAACTAATTTATTTTGTTCCATTTATAACCCTCACATTTTATAAAAATATATTCTCACTAAATTTCAAACAATGTATAATAAATTCATCTAAAATTTAAGCTATAACGTTGACTAGCACCCAACAGTGATAAAATGATAATTGAATTTGATGGATATGGTATAAATGAGTATGTTTTTGGCCGTAACTGTTCTCTTAACGAGTTAATAATAATGTAGTTAAATGTAAAAAATGAAGAGATATCTAATGAAGATCTTCTAAACTTATTTTGTGTACGGTATCATTACGAACAAATCCCAAAGTTATTACAAGAAAACGTCTTGAGCGATGTTGTCATTGATTTAGATACAGACTATATTTATATCCCTAATAGATAACAGTAAACTAGATTAAGTGAATAAAAATTATGATTCAGCTAAGTGTTTAATAAAATAAGTTATTGCCCAAATTAATGTCGCAAACTGAGTGACAAAATACATTGTCCATTCAAAACCAGTCAATTTTCTCTCTCGTTTAACCTTCTTTAAGTATCTGTAAAATATAAATGTACTTAAAAACATAAGTAACAACGATAATTGTTGTAAATCATCGACTATACGTACCCCCATAAACTCCATCACCCTCCCATTCAAAATAAATGCTACACTTTAAGGTTAACATTTATTGGTAGTTTATTTCCATTTAAATTACTTAAGCCTAAGATAAAAAGAGCGCTCAGCTATTGAGTGCTCTAAAAAATATCAATTTAACACATTTTCCTTGTACTGGCTGCATGTAATTTCTCTTACTTTTTATAACTCAGTTCTATCACTTCTGGTACATGCTTCCTATCATATTTCCTCGTATAGATTTCTCCATCTGGAGTAACGAATTGTAAAACAATCTCACCACATACCCCATCTAGTATTTCAAATTCACCTTCTGCATTTGAAATACTGCGTTCCTTACCATTAATAGAACCTTCATAAATTTTCACATTAAATATAGGTTCTTTATTTTGACCTATGATAATACCTCTTGAATACTTACCAACCGCAATGCATTGATCATCTTTTTTATAATAATGAGTCACAACTATAGCTCAAATTATTACAACGGTACACACAAACAAGAGAATTATTTTACGCTTCACAACAAACCTCCTTATTCATTTTATTCTTTTTTAAATTGAAAATTTAGACGTTCCACTTGTTTGATTTCCTCCATTACTTTACGAATTCCTTCCTCAATCCTATCTTCCTTTACATTCGTTACGTTCAACTTTAATAGTCTTTGTTTCGGAAAACCTCTCACATAATTTTTATCAATCGTATCAACACTGATTTGCATTTCACTTAGTCTTTGTATCAACATTTCCGAAATGCTTGTTTTATGTACTTCTAAACAAGTATGGATTCCAATTGTATTTTGCTTTTTATATGTGAATAAAAGCGGGTTTTCACTATGCATTCTTTCTAATGCTTCTGCTAGTTTTTTAGATCTATTATTATAGGAAGATTTAATTTTATTTTTATGGCGTTCGAACATGCCACTCTTTATATAAATTTCTAAAGCAGCTTGGGATATCATTGGGCTATCGATATCTAAAATCTTTTTATATGTATGGAAAGCACTCGAAATAATCGGTGGAATAACTGCTACACCAACTCGTAAACCTGGAAAAATAATTTTCGAATAACTCTTTAAATATATGACATGATTACCATGATCCAGGCTATATAATGGATCGGCTTTTGAATCTGTTTCTAAATCTGCTAAATAATCATCTTCCACTATAAATACATTATATTTCTTAGCCAATAACACGATCTTTTCTTTCTCGTCTTTAGAATAAGAAGTTCCAAGCGGATGATGATATCTCGGTATTGTATAAAAGAATTTTATTTTACCTGTTCGAAAAATACGTTCCAATTCATTTAAGTCAATACCTTCATTCGTACGTTTAATACCGATTACTGGAACTTTATTTATTTCTAGATATTCTATATATAAATGATACGTTGGCTGTTCAACTAATATTGTTTCATTTTCATTTGGAAATGAGATAGAAGTTAATATTGCAAGTGCCTGTTGCACGCCTGACGTTATAAAAATATTGTCTTCTTTCGTGAACACTTGATAATTTGCCAACTGTTTTTGAATGACTGGAATTAAAGATGGTAACCCTTTCGGTGTTCCGTATACGAACAAATCATTTTTATAAGTATCAATAGCCTTATTAATGCAATGCTGAAAATCTAAATATGGGAAAACATCTGAATCTGGTGCTGAAGAAGCGAAATCAATTATCTCGTTATTTTCTATAGTACTCCCTGATTTTTTAACAACGTAGTATCCACTTTGAGGGACAGAATATATAATATGACGCTTTTCCAATTCATAAAGCGCACGTATAACTGTCGCCTTATTACATTCATATTGCGTAACAAGTGACCGTATTGATGGTAATTTCTGTCCTTCATTTATCGCTCCATTTTGAATCATTTTTTCTATATCGTTTAAAATATGTAAATACTTATACATATTACACCTCCTTCAGCAATTCTATATTTAATTACACCGACTTTTTATTTATATACCATCCATTCCTCAATTAGTTAATTTTTCGATCTTCTATATCGTAAATCCCAATAGCATATGAATCATTTTCAATCCATTTCTTTACTGCTTCTGTTTTAAGTACACCTTCAACTTCTTTTTCTATTTTCTGTCCAAATTCTCTTGCCCCTACTTCATCATCTCTAATCTTAGTTTTTATATCAATGGTAACAGGTTGATTCTTTTTATAATTTATTTGCTGAATACCAAACCCTTCATATCCATTCTTTCTGAATACATCATCAAATATCTGTCCAAAAACTAACTCCCATCTATTTTCTGCATTTACAATCTCCTTGTTTCTTTGAGATATATTTACTTTATAGGACATAATGCCTTGAATTTGCAATCTTTTATTAATTTCTTTTTTTATTTCGTTAGCATTTTCGCTATCAGCAATCTCTAAATCTACTATTCTTGCCTTTTCATCCCATATAGCAGCACTAAAAAAAGATTCCTCCTTTACCGCTGCTGTAGCAATATCCATAACTATAGAATCTTCACTTTTGGATTCTTCCATTTCAGGCTCACAAGCACACAATACAGCAATTGAAAATAAAAATACAATCAACTTCTTTCCTCTTTTCATTGCACTTCCCTCCGTAAATTTTCATTTACGATAAACTTTTACTTTCACATATAAATACCTTCTATAATTTTTAAATTTAACATTTTTTTTACATTTTCTCCTCTTAAAAAGGAAATTATAATTAATAAATAGAATATCTTCATGAATAAATAAAAAGTGAGGGATATGTCATGCAGCGTTTAAATACGATTGATATTAGTAACGTTCTAGAATTAGAAAATACTCTTTCTACTTTATTGAATGAAATGATTTCTTCAAAACTAGACCTAGAAAACTGGTTAAAAGAGCAGTCAAAAGTGATTTGGGAAATCGAAGAACAATTAAGATCACATTATATCGCCTTTCAATGTAATACGGATGATGAAAAAATAAAGGATACTTTTGAACATGATCAACAATTTGTAAAGCCACTTTTAAAACGGTACCAAAATTTATTGGATAATAAATATTTAGAGTCACCTTTTCGAATGGAATTAGATTCTAACGTATATGGTTTATTAGATACAAAAATAAAAAATGCTCAAAAGTTATTTTGTGAGGAAAATATCGAATTAGAAATAAAGGAAGACAAATTAGTCACAGAGTATTTTGAAATCACTGGAGGTTTAAGCGGAATTTGGGACGGAGAAGAAAAAACGATAACAGAATTACAATCCTATTTACAAGATTCGAATCGTGACATCCGTAAAAAGGCAAAAACCATTATTTCTGAACAATTTTTATCTGTTGAAAAAGAACTCCAAAACATATTAAATCAATTAATTGAAATTCGCCATCAAAAAGCAAAAAATATTCAACTAGAGAATTATCGTGATTATATGTTCAAGAAATACGAACGTTTTGATTATTCAGCGAAGGATTGCTATGAACTAGCTGAATCCATACGTAAGTATGTTGTGCCTCTTAAAGATAAAATATTACTAGAGAAAAAAGAGAAACTACAAGTCAATACGCTTCGCCCGTGGGATGTATCAGCTGTAACTCCAGATCAAAAAGTACTTAAACCAATTGCAACTGAAAATGATTTAATTGAAAAGAGCACTCATATCTTTAATAAACTAGATGTTGAATTTTCAGCACTTTTAAACCGAATGTATAAACATAATTGTCTTGATTTAACAAGCCGCAAAGGAAAAGCATCTGGAGGCTTTTGTGAGTACTTACCAGCTTCACAATTATCATTTATTTTTATGAACTTAAATTATACACAAGATGATATTATCACTTTTATACATGAAATGGGTCATAGTATTCATAACGAACTCATAAAATCATTAAAATTACGACAGTATATAGAAATTCCAGCTGAAACAGCTGAACTAGCCAGTATGACAATGGAGTTATTCTCGCTTAATTATTGGGATACCTTCTATACAGACAAAAAAGATTTAAAACAAGCAAAAATTAACTTCTTTAAAGATGTTATTTCATATTTACCTATTATGCTTATTGTCGATCAATTTCAACACTGGCTGTATGAAAATCCAAGTCATACTTCTGAAGAAAGAAATGAAAAATACTTACAACTTCAAAAACATTATCAGTCTAGCGTCATACATATTGATGGCTACGAAAACTGGATAGCAACGAGTTGGTTACCTGTACTCCATATCTTTGAAGTACCATTTTATTATATTGAATATGCGATCGCCCAACTTGGTGCATTACAAATGTATAAACAATATAAAGAGGATCCAAAGCAAGCACTTGAAAATTATAAAAAGGCCTTATCATTAGGTAGCTCTAAATCTTTAACGGAAGTATATGAAGCTGCTGGAATTCATTTTGATTTTTCTGGCGAAATAATTAAAGAACTAATGTTATTTGTAGAGGGAGAATTAGAGTTACTTGAGCAATTATAAGAAGAAAGCTACACCTATATTTTTGGTGTAGCTTTCTTCTTTATTTTATTAATCAGCTCTATGTACTGAGAATCCCCATATCCGATTGTTGGAAAAAGATGAAACAACTTCGTTAATAATTCTTGAGTTGATAAATCTTTATTTTTAGAGATAAATTTTATTACATTATTATCTTCTTTTAGCATTTTTAAATATAGATCTATAGCCTGATACATTACAGGTGGTACCTTATAGAAAGTCTTTTTATGATTTACTAATACTTCATTGTATACCGAAGAATAATTTCCTAATTCAAGTTCAATTTGATTTACTTTAAATTCATCTTCTCTAAAGCTATTTAAGTATACCTTCCCCTCATAACGAGACTGTTCAAGGTATGAAAGTATTGTAAGTAAGTTCATTTGACAAAACATATCTTCACCAAACCATAAAACAATACATTTATACTCTTTCGTAAAAAGTTTCTTTAATGGATCTATAACCTTTTTTGTGTAACTTTCTACTGAACTGTTATGTCCTGCTGCCCTTGTCTTAATAAATTCTTCATCAAAAACTAGTGTAGTAACTCGGTTTACACACATCGCTTCATTAAATGGTGCGTAATCAGAATCACCCATTAGCTTTTCATTTTTAAATTCTTCATACATCATTTGGCCATTCAATATGTTTAATACATCTTTATCAAACAGCTCGCTCTTCGCATTTCGTAATTGTTCAACCTCTATTTTTCTAGAAATATTCATATTAAACTCTCCTTCCTTATTTATATTGAGTTTAACAAATGATTGAATAGGCAATTGGTTAAGTTGAAATTCTCTTGGATTCATTCCAAAAACATTCTTGAAAGCTCTACTATAGGCCTCTTGCGAAGAATAACTATAATCCAATGCGATATCTATTATCTTCCTACCATTCTTTAAATCTTCTATAGATAAGTATAACCTTCTAAGAAGAATATAGCGTCTAATACTGAAACCCGTTACTTGGTGAAATTTAAAAGAACAATAATAAGGAGAATACCCCATATAACGGGACAATTCATCTAATGAAAATTCCTTTTTTAAATTGACCTCAATCCAGTCAATCATCTGCTGTATATGTTCATTCATTTCCTCCACTCCTTATTTAAAAGTATAAGAGAAGTGCATTTCTTTCTTTTGATATTTCTTGTGTTTTATAACATAAGACTTTCTGTAATATCTTTAAATTTTATATATAAATATTGACTTTATTTTTTCATCTATCTTATTTTGACATACCTTCTATTCATTTTTCAATTTAGCCTTAATTAATATGCTGGCAACACTTAACTAATTATTAAAAGACAATTTATATCATATTTCATTTTAAAGGATTTCGAAAATTAAACTCGAATTTTGTAAAATAAGATTCTTTTAATTCTCTAGTTAAAAAATAAAAGTTTTGAAAGGAAATTATAATGAAAGAACTAGAAAAAGAAATACTTCAATTCATAAATGAACTATATCCGTTGAATTTTATTAACATTCAACCAATAACAAATGAAATGTATAAATGTCTCACTGAACAAGGTACATACTTCATTAGAATTACAAACTATAAAACGTATGAAGAACAATTAGAAGAAGTTACATATACGAATTTTTTATACCAAAACGGTTTAGATGTTCCACCAATACTCCCTTCTTTACAAGGGAATCTTGTAGAAAAATTAACATTAGACAAGGAGCTTTTTACAGTATTATATAAAGCTGCTCCTGGTATACATTTACCAAGATGCGAATGGAATTCTACTATATTTAAAAAGCTTGGTCAACAAATCGGAAAATTGCATCGTATATCTAAAATCTTTGAAAAAGCTAAACCGATTAAATATATTAACGACTGGTATGAGAATGAGGAATATAATTTCCTTAAGTATATTCCTAAAGAAGAAACTACTATTAGGGAAATTGCATCTGAAGTTTTAAATTCTATAAAAGAGCTACAAAAATCCACTTCAAATTACGGCTTAATTCACGGAAATTTATGGCTAGAAAATATTTTAGTTGAAAACAATTCAACCATAACAATGATTGATTTTCAAGATTGCGAAAAACATTTTTACCTATTCGATTTAGCTGTTCCTATTTATAGTGCGATAGAATATTCATTTGCTGGAAATGCAAATATCGTTGAGTATGAGCATTCCATTACAAAAGCACTATTTGAAGGGTACCAAGAAGAAAATGAACTACCTAAAGAGATGATCGAGAAGTTTCCATTGTTTATTAAATTAAAAGAGATTTTTGAATATAGCTTAATGCATATGTATTGGGATAAAGAAGAATTAACTGAGGAACAAGTACGGATAATGAACCTTTATAGAATGAAGATTGAAAATAAATATACGTATATCAAAATTTAAAAATGCTGTTGTTTAACTACAAGGAAACTTTAGTTAAACAACAGCGTTTATTAATTAGCTGACAACCTTTTTTATGACTTATAAATACTGATTCAATAATCTTTTCAAATACACTTCATTTTGCGGTGTTACTTTTTCAGAAAATCTAGCTGCAATTATAATAGGAGCCCATTCAAAGATCTCATCTCTTAACAAACTAGTATTTTTGCAATATAAGTGTAAATACATTTCAGCTAATTCTAAAGAAGTCTGAGCATACAATAAATATGTTCGAAATATATCTGCACGAATATCACCTGAACTAGCATCTACCCAGTCTATAACTTTCACTTTCCCTTCCTTACTCAAAATCAAATTAAATGGATGAAAGTCTCCATGACATAGCCTAAAATCAAATGTAATAGAATCTAATTTTTGTAATATATTCTTCTTTTTGTTTTCATCCAATTGATGTACAGATTTAATTTGACGCTCTAACCTTTTCCTCATTAACTCCATTTCATCTGTATTCACACGTATATCATGGATCTTTTTTTGCTCATTAACACAAAGTCCGATATAACGCTCTGCCTCATTCAAATTATTAAGCAGGAGATCACCAATGTTCTCCCCTTTTACATATTCCATAATAATTGCCTGTCTATTTTGTATCTTTGTCACTTCAAATACCTTTGGAACTAGCAGCCCACATGAATAAGCATATTTTTGTTTTTTTGCTTCATTTATAGACTCTGTATCTGGAAGATATTCTTTAAATAATTTTACAATCTTTTTATCATATAGATAAATTTCCGCTGTATTCCCTTTTGCAATTGGATTACCTAAAACCACTTCATTTCTCCCCTTAACATAAATTAGAATAGCACCTTATACCTCTCTTTACATTCACTATAACCCTAGCTAAAACCTTCTTCACGACTATACAAAAAACTTACCGCTTTCCATCATTAAATAGAAAGCGGTAAGTTTAATTGTTTAGGAATATCAGAATGAAACTCTGATGTATGCACAATTGAAAATGTATATCCTTGCTCAATAAATGATACTTCATTACGTTTACATTCAAATAGTACACTATTTTTCTTAAAGTTATTTTGGATTCGCTGTAAAAATGCGACGTCTGGTGTTCCAAAAGAAACATGTACTTTCGGTGGTAAAGCTTTCATCGCAATTGGGATCCAAGGTCGCTGCCACCAAGTTGCGACGATATATGCAGTGCCGCCAACTACAAAGTTGAAAATATCTCCATCTTCCATCGTTTTCATATCGAGATTTAATTTCAACCATTCCGTAAATACAGGTACACTTTTAACAGGAAGACCAATTTCCCTTACATATAAAATGTTTAAAGGTGACTGCGGTACTAATACATCCTCCTTAACATAACTATGTGCGATAATTTCGAGTAGATTTCCATCTCCGTCTTTAAAGTATAAATTGAATAGCTCGTTCTCCTCACCAATTGTATTTCCATCTTTCCATTTCACAATAAGTAACCCAGACTTTTCAAGCCATTTTGCTGTTTCATGAAATTTTGAATATGAAATTTCAAAGGCGAAATGTGCTGGAGCGATTGGCTCATACACTTCTTGAAAACTAATTGTTGTGTAAGGTGTTACTTTAAATTGAATAAATGATGCCGTTTCTTTTTTTATTGGAAAAGATAATATGTCCTTATAAACTTGTTTTACCCCTTCTATAGAAACCGTTTGTAGTTTTATATCTGATATATGTGTAATCACATTGCATACCCCCTTGCTTCTTATTATCTATTTGTATTGTATTACACTTATAAATAGATAAAATCAAACAGAAGGATGGATTTTTCAAATGCAAACTACAACTTTAGTATGAATATTTAAGTTTATCCTGCATTGTTTCCATACAAAAAAGCTGCCTTTTCTTAAACAAAGAGCAGCTTTTACAACAAAACATATTATGATTTTACAGCAATAATCATAAATCTTTTTGAATTCGTACGAATACCTTTTTCAGAACTATTAGCTTTAATGAACTTTTGCAAAATATTAAAATCCTCTTCCTCTTCTCCAAAATTAGGAATAATAGGCGTATGTTTTAATAAGAAAATAAGATCCTCACGCGTACTGTAATAATCAGTAACATCATATTCACGTACTTGCACGAGTTCAAATCCTGCACTAATAAGTTCACTCATATACTTTTCTTTTAATGTACCATCTCTTTCACCTAAGCATTGTCCTCTTCCAAATGCTTCTTTAAGATTCAATTTATCATGTTCGCTAACTTGTTGTGTTAAGAAAAAAGCACCTTGTTTCATTACTTTTGCTAATTCAGATGCTATAAATGGTGCGTGACAACTAGAAGCGATATCAAAATGGGCAAGCGGAAACGTTAACGCTTCAGAATTCATTTGAAAAAACTCAACATTTTGTACACCTGATTTTTTTAAATTGGAATGTGCCGTTTCAATCATGCCATTAGAATTATCAATTCCAATTAGCAATTTAGCTGAAGATGCTATGTTAAGTACATTTTCCCCTCCACCTGTACCAACATCAAGTAAAGTGTCTGATAGTTTACATCTTTCTTTCACTTCCCCGTAAAAGTCCCATGAATCTCCTACAGTTTCACATTTTATTTTACTAAAATCCCAACCATTTACTCTTCCTACTTTATCATAAAAGTTTTTGTACTCTAATTCGTTCATTTTGTATTTTCCCCTCTATTAACGCTTATGCTATTGATTCTTTGTGAAAAAGATCCTCCAATTTCCCCTATATATGCCAGCCAATCTTTATAAAACGCTTGAACAGTGCGATATCTTTTATTTTTTTCTTTATGTAGAGCTTTTTTACACATATTATATAATTCTAGTGTGCTCTCCCATTTCTCATAGCTTTTATCATTTTTCCCGCCAATAAAAGCAAAAGCAATTCCGGCTAACACATACACATTCGTTTCGCTTGTAATTTGTGCATGCAGTTCATATTCTTCAGGTGCTTTGAAACGACCTGCTCCCCAAAAATCCTCCCCAACTTTATTGAATACAGGTTTTTTTTGAAAGAAATCAATATCACAGATTGTAAGTTTTGATTGCTCAAAATTATATAAAATACTACCGTCATAAAAATCAACCATGACATATCCTAATGACTCCACATAGGCTGCAAACTCAAAAATTTGTGTCAATATGTTAAGTCTCTCCGTCACTGATAATTGTCTTAGCTTAACAAAAGGCGAATTTGGTGCATGGTGCTTTTCAAACGGTGTAAAGTCCCAATGATTGTGCATGCATTCCCCATCAATCCAATGAAACTTTAAACAAAATCCGTTTTGCATTTGAATAGGATTAATATATGGAACTAGTAAAGGATGTTGAATTTGTTCATACACTTCTTTTGCCTTCATTAATCGTTGGATCGCGTCCTCTATCTTGCCTTTGTATTCTAAATTGCGTGCACCTGCATACTTCAAAAAATAACGTTTTCCATTTTCAATAATACCAAAGCTAATATTTCCTGAATCTTGCTGATCAAACACAGTAAACACTTCTACATCCTTTCACCAATCAAAATTATGCTCCTCAGCCAATGTTAATGGGTATTGATTTTTTCCAATTCTAATATTTATCATGTGCTGCTCCTAGCTTTGAGCGAACGTAGTTGATAGAGGTATGATACGCATACTCAATTTATTTTTACCTCATGCTTGATTTTCTTCTGTTTGTTCATAAAACATCACTCCTTTCAAATAACCGTCCTTAATTACTTTCTATTATATATTATAAAATACAAATTATAAGGAAAATATATTCCATATGCACAAATAGTTTACATAACATTTTTATGGTTTATTTATGTGTGTAATCTACATCTCTCCCCAACCACACATACTATTTAAAACAGTACAGACTGCTTTTACATTCTTCATTTTTATTTCCTCCTTAAAATACATGTAAAAAGTAGGATTAACCAAAAAATTAAAGAATTCTATATATGACAAGTATTGGACGAATTATTTTCAAATTTCTTTATAATAAAGGTGGTATAAACAGTGTGAAACTTATGCAACAACGTAGCCTTACCGTAAAGACAACTTTTTCTAAAGAATACAAGATTTTTATTTTTGGTTTACTCATTTCACGAATTGGAGACTCATTGTATACTTTTTCGTTACCTTGGATTGCCTATCAATTAACCGGTTCAGCTGTAATAATGAGTTCTTTATTTGCTATTAACGTATTACCAATCGTTTTATTTGGCCCTTTAGTTGGTGTAATAATTGATCGTTATGATCGAAAAAAGTTACTTTTGGTAGCGGATATTACTAATATTATTTTAGTAAGTCTTGTTCCAATACTACATTCATTACATCTATTACAAATCTGGCATTTATACATAATTACTTTTATGTTAACAGTTATGTCCATGCTTTTTGATGTAACAACTGTTACAGTCATCCCGCAAATTGCCGGAGCATCCTTAACGAAAGCCAATTCTTTCTATCAAATGGTCAATCAATTAGCCAGTTTATTTGGTCCAATGATAGCTGGAGTTTTCGTTTCTTTTATTGGTAGCTTTCAGTTGCTTTGGATTAATGTTCTTTCATTTATTGCAACATTAATTGCTGTGATATTATTACCGTCTATGAAAACCGTAAACAAGAAATACCAAGATAAAAATACACTTCAAAATGTACTAGCTGATTTGGTTAATGGATGTAAATGGCTCAAAAATGACCGTTTAAATTTAGCTTTATCTTTTCAAGCTATGATTGGAAACTTTGGAGCAAGTGCGGTTTTAGGTGTGTTCATGTATTATTTACTATCCACATTGCAACTTACGCCGGAACAAAGTGGCTTTAATTATTCACTAATTGGAATAGGCGGGCTCTTAGGAAGCTTGATTGCAGTTCCTTTAGAAAAAAGGTTACAGCGCGGCATACTAATTCCTTTACTCCTATTTGTTGGAGCAATTGGCTTAACTTTCGCGCTTTTGAATACATATTGGCTCGCTCCTGGAATTGCTTTCGGTATCGCAATGACTTGCAATATTGCATGGAATACAATTGTAGCCACCGTTCGCCAGGAAACAGTTCCATTAAATGTGCAAGGGAGAGTTTTAGGATTTTCGCGTGTACTTACACGATTAGCTATGCCACTCGGAGCATTAGCAGGAGGCATTATTTCAGCTTATAATCCAGTGTTTGTATTTGCTTTAGCTGCTTTTACTAAATTAATTGAAGTCTTTATTGCTTTATATAGTCCGATACGAAAACTATAATAGTAGGAAAGATAATTATGATTGGTTAATTGCAATTACGGATAAGTTGATAAAGAAAAAAGGCATATCATAATGCCTTTTTCTTTATCATCATTTTACTGGATAACAAACTTCTGTAACCCACTTATTAGGATCCGATTCCATCGCTGGGCTCACATGATAAATATTAAACATTGGGCCTGCTAATTCGTAACCTTCTGTCTCAATCCATTTTGCCGCAGCTTCATTTACAGCTGTCATTTGTTCATAACTTCCATTAACCGTTATGGAAGCTACATTAGCTGATTCCACATTTTTAAATGTAACGTCTTTTGTATTTTCATGCTTTCCTAGAATACTTAGCTGTATTTCTATATCTACATCATTTTCTTTGTATTCACGATCATGGAAAACCGCAATACTATAACTCGGATGGTCAATACTAATATTCTCCATTTGAATTTCTTGCATTAATATACTCCATAAATCACCTTCGCAATTATACGATGGAATAATCTTTCTAACACTAGCTACAGTTCTTTCTGGAACTTCTTTTATTGAAACATGATAATTCATCTCAACAACATCCTCTCTCATCGTTTTCATTGAGTCTTCGAGGAGACGTAATTGTTTTTTGAGGTTAGTCATGTCTTTTTTAATTTGAGCACTACGATTTAAAAACTGCTCCTTAATACCATCTATATTATCGCATTCTATTATTTCTTTAATGGTAGCGATATTAAATCCCATATTTTTTAACGTTTGAATTTGATTTACTTTCTTTAATTGGGCTGCTGAATAGTATCGGTATCCACTCTGCTCATCAACTTTTATTGGTTGTAATAATTCAACTTTATCGTAGTGTCTCAACATACGTATACTAATGGAAGATAGTTTCGAAAAATCCCCTATTTTAAACATGATTTCCTCCTATAAGTTACATCTACTTTGAAGCTCAACTTTATCTTAAACAATGACATTGTGTGAGAGTCAACTGTTTATAACACTTGAATTATATTTCTTTAATTATTTATCCTTATACCGTCTTATGCCTATAAAGATTGATAATAATCCGTTCACAGCTAATAAAATTACTATAATACTTGTAAATAAACCTACATCTGCCGCAAATATTTTAATCGTACGCCATGGTGAACTCGTACTATAAGTAAGCAGTGGGATAAAAATAATAGATAATAGTAGGAATAGACTCCCTATGAATAACCAAATTACCTTTTTTACAGTTTTCACATGTTTATACTTTTTCATTAACATAATTGATATTATGAAAAGTATGAGTGTAACTATCAACAAAATAATTTGTGTTAATGGTATGTTTTTAGAGATATCAATCAGTTCTTCTCCATTCAAAATACTAATAATCCCCTTTTTCAATTCTGATAGTGCGGTTTCTTCTAATACATGATTTTTATTTGTTAAAATCACACCACTCCAGCCACTTTTATTTAAAGTAAATATTTCTGCACGAGCATCGGGCGTTGATCCTGAATGCCAAATCATCGTTTCGCTTTCATTTATATTTGTTGTTCTTAATCCAAAACCATAACTTTTTTCTGAATTTGTTTGATAAAGTGGTGAAAGATAAAGATTCATGTTTTCTTGCTTTAAAAATTGAGGATTTTCTTGGCGATTCAAAAACATAATGAATTGAATCATATCTTCCAAATTCGCGGTAATATAACCATATGGTGCCCCGGCATTATCATAGGACACTACACTTTTTCTTGGTATGCCAAACCACGACTGATAACCTGTTAAATAGCCTTTTTCATATGCAATTTCTTTACTTGCTGCCGCGCCATTCATATTTAACGGCTGAAAAATATACTTTTCCATATATGATGAATATATTTCATTTGTGACTTCTTCAATAAGTGCGCCTAAAACCATATAATTCGCATTACTATATTGATATTTTTCACCTGGTGGAGCAGTTACTTTTACATTTGAAAGCTCCATTACATTTTCTTTTAATGCTGTAGAACTTTTGGATTGCTTATCTGATAATGCTAAGCCTTCATATGTGCTGATTCCGCTTGTATGAGTTAGTAGATGTTGGATTGTTATAGTTGAGGATATTTGAGGATTCTTTAGTTTAAACCAAGGGAGATATCGTTGAACTGGATCCTCTAATTTTATTTTTTTATCTTCTATTAATTTCACTATAGCTAAAGCTGTTAAAGATTTACTTATAGAGCCGATTGCAAATGGTGTTTTACTAGTTACCTTTTTTCCAGATTCTCCAGTAACCCCCATCGTTTTTGTGAAGAATACATCTCTATTATGTACAATTGCAACAGAAGCTCCCGGAATGTTCTGCTCTTTTATAAATTTTTCAATATACTTATCTAATGTAACTTTAATATTTTGCTGAGCATAAACTTTGGGAGGTGTGATACATAATATTAATACATTAAAAAGAACAAAAATTAGAGACAGTTTATAGATTGTATTCTTCATTATACTTTAGATGCTTTCTTTTTTTATAACTTACTAAGCTAATAAATACTACTATAGAGAGCGTCAAACTAGTCATTATTAATAATGCGTTCCACCATTGATTCTCTGATATTCGATATAAAAGATTATACTGAAATGCACTTTTACTATTATTTTGATTAAATGATTCAGTTAAAAATATTGAAAATATAATTTGCGAGCTGAGGTAAGTAATAATTGCGATGAATATGCCACGTAACATAAATGTGTTGAATTTGCCCTTTTCATTTTGAAGTTGTTTCATTTTAACTTGTGAATCAATTTCATTTATTTCTAAAAAATCTTGAACAAATAATTCAGGTGTACCTAAATCATCTATACTATCTTCTCCATGTTCACGACACTCTTGAATATGTTCTAATATTTGTCGCTTAATATTTTCCCTTTCTTCTAGACTAATATCGTATTGCTTTAATTCCTTAAGTACGTCTGTTAAAAATTGCTTTTCTTTACCTATCAATTTATTCCTCATTTCAGAAGGTCTCCTTTCAAACCGCTTTTTAGTAATGTTTGAATATCCGATTGCAATTCTAACCACTCATTAATTTTCTTCTCAAGACGTATTTTACCGTTTTCATTAAGTTCATAATAAATTCTAACTTTACCACTGTCTGTTACTTCTTGGTAAGTGTTAACCCACTCTTGATTTTTCAACTTAGTTAGAATTGGATAAATGCTTCCTACTCCTTTCAACTTTAAATTATGTACTTCTAGCTCTTTCATAATCTCATAGCCATAACTTTTCTTTTTCGACAAAATAGATAATACACACATTTCTAAATGACCTTTAATTAAGCTTGTTCTATCCATAGGATAAATTTAACAGAAATATATACTTCATTCAAGTATATATTTCTGTTAAATGCAAAAAAACAGACAATAAAACGAAAAGATTAACAAACAACAATACCACTTATCAACTGTTTTTAATCTTAATAATCACTTTTATAATATAATAATTACACAATTAATATAACCTTTAAGGTAATAATCCTCTCACTTCAATAACCTTATCTTTATATATTTCAAACCATTGTTGCCATTCATCTTTAGAAAATTCTTTTTCTTCTCCTTCTAGAACGGCAGAAAAAAGATCTAAACAAATATGCCAACCTGCTATATCTTTCGGTGTATGATCAGTTAATTCATGAATGTATTCTTTAAGAAGTAAAAAAGAACCATTTTCCTCTTTATGTATTTCAAATCGGACACGATCTTTATCCCAAGTAAATTCAAGTACTGAGTTTACTTGACATTCTAAAATATCAATATTTATGAATGTACCATCCATCATATCAAACTTTATGACTCCACCTGTTTTAAGGCTTTCAATCTGTAAATTAGACATCCATTTTTTCAGCTTACTGTTTTCTGTTAAAGCAGACCAAACTTCCTCTATTGTATATGGAAATTCGCGTTCAAATTTTACAATATATCCATCAGTTAGTTTCCCAATTTCAGCTATCATATTGATTGCCCCCTTATATAGAATGTATGTTCTTGTTTCATTTTACACGAATATAAATATAAAATAAATCTTTATGTCAATGAAGTATTAATTTAAAGTTAATGGTGATGATAAAAACTTAAATATTTTATAAATCGAGTTATATAATCGTGAGAATTAATTATCATGTATGTACGTTTCCCTATTAAATATAGACTTACGCACAAATAAAAAGAGCCGCATTTGCGACTCATAAAATTATAAAATTAACTCCTGCTTTTGTTGAATGATTTACCTCTTAATCGCATCAACAATTAAAGACGGAAAACCAAGTTTATCGCCTTTATTTCTAGAATCATATCTTTTCGAGCGGAAAATCAAACCGTCGTTTGCATCCCATTCATTGTAATAAAACTGACCATTTTCATCACAATATTCAAGCAAAACTACCTCAAATCCAGCAGTTTCAAACATTTTCGTTAATGTTTTATAATTATGAACGATTTTATGACTTGCTGCTGGGTGATCTTTTGGGCCAGGTCCACCTATTTGAACTACATTTTGGTATGCCTCATCTCGAAAAAATGCATCAGGAACGCCGCACCGAATATGCCCCTCTTGCTTTAAAAATTCATAGCAAATTTCAGCAGCTCTTACACCTTCTTCAAACGTAAGGTGTTCCCATACATGCTCAGCTAAGATAGCTGAAATAGAATTGTATTCAAATCTTTCTTCCCACGTAGCTTTATCTAGTAAATTAAGTTCATTTTCTTGCGTTTGTATCCATCCAGGATTATTATTAAACACCCCTGCTCCGACTACTACTTTAATTTCGTCTTGTTTTATTGCCATCACCTTCACTTCGTAAACATATTAATTTATTAATATGTTCTATGTTTAGTATTATCTTTCCTTCTTCAACCAATTTAATAGCATGAGTACAGTACAATACCGAACTCATGCCTGAAATTTGTCTAACAAAACGATTTTCTAACTTTATAGAATCAGTTCATGAAATACAACTATTTTTATACAATTTATATACGATTTTTCTTACATAAACATAAAACACCAAACATTAACATAAAACCAATCACGTAAAAACTTGTTGTTCCACTGCCACCAGTGTTAGGGATTACCCAATTATTTTTCACATTTTTCACTGTTAGTTTTTGTGTCCTTACCGCTTCTATAATTTCTATTTCTATTGGATCTCTAAGTAACATATATCCGTTTGGTGCTTTTATTTCTTGAATCGTATACTTTCCAAGTGCTAATTGGTCGGAAATCACCTTTCCTTTTTCATCCGTTGTTAATCTACTAACTTCTTTACCTTCTTTATCTAAGACTTGAAATACAGCACCTTTTAGTTTTAAATTAATATCCTTATCATCGACTTTCTCAATTTCAATTTGCCCAGTCGGATCTGGTAATTTCTTATTTGCTATTTTAATTTCTACTACTACATCTTTTTCTATTTTTACAGCTATTTTATCTTTTAATAATTCGTAACCTTTTGGTGCTTCTACTTCCACTAAGGTATAGTTACCTATTGGCAAATCTTTTGATATCGCTTCTCCTTTTTCATCTGTTACTAACTCCCCAACTACTTTTTTATTTGAATCTTCAATATGAAATTTTGCTCCTGCTAGCTGTTTATTTTTATCACTCGTATCTACTTTCACTAACTTCATTTTCCCCATCGGATCTGGTAATTTCTTATTTGCTATTTTAATTTCTACTACTACATCTTTTTCTATTTTTACAGCTATTTTATCT